>JAJPOQ010000131.1 GCA_021232515.1 Lentisphaeraceae bacterium | reverse complement strand
TAAACTTTCATAGTCTTTCATAGACATCTCCTTTACGTGATACTTTGGCGGTTCACGTAAAGGACTTTAACAGAATGCCGCAAAAGTAAAACTTGGAGAGTCCACCCGGGAAACCCGGGGGTTTACCTATTAGTAATTAACTCCCCTCTCCTTACTTCATCATTTATAACTCACACTTTCATATACTTGAATTTTTGCATGCAATATAATATATTCATCAAAATTCATGGATCTAAAAATGAAACTTTTTTTACTTATAAGCTTTATCTTTCTAAATATTCTCAGAGCCTCCGAAAGGCCCAATATACTTTTTATCATCACCGATCAACATTTTGCCGATGCAGTTAGTCACGTCATCGGTGATAAACATATAAAGACACCAAACCTCGATAAACTCGCTTCAAAAAGCATGCTGTTCACCAAAGCATATGCACCAAACCCACTGTGTATACCCGCAAGAAACTCACTTTTTACTGGGCAATACCCATTCCAACTAAAGGTCCAAACGAACAACGATAAGCAAAGACTCAGTTCAAAGTTACCATTTATGGGAAAAATCTTTCAGGATTCTGGTTATAGAACTGGCTACTATGGTAAATGGCATATTAATCTTCCCACAAAAGCCAAGAAACTACATGGCTTCCAAGAAATGGGAGCATTAAAATCTGTCGGTATGGATTACGCCGTCCCGGCTCCTGCAATAAATTTCATGAACGAAAAAAGTGATAAACCTTTTCTACTCGTAACCTCATTCACAAGTGCTCATGACATCTGCCAACTATGTCGTGGCGATAAACTACCAAGTGGTTCCATTGGAGACTTACCCGAGCCTCATCTTTGCCCGCCAGCGCCTGTAAATATAGGCTCTGCTCATGACGAAACGGATACCATTAAAGAAATTCGAAAAAGCTATGGCTCAACAAAACTCATACCAGTAAAAGACTTCGATGCAGATAAGTGGCGCCAAATGCGTTGGGGATACTACAGACTCATCGAGCGAACTGACAAGTACATCGGCAAAGTTCTCGATGCATTAGAAGAAGCAAAGTTAGCTGAGAATACATTGGTTATCTTCACTGCGGATCATGGCGATTGCACAGGAGCTCATGGTTTTGGTCAAAAGACTGTTTTCTATGATGAGTCAGCGCGAATTCCTTTTTATGTCTCTTTCAAAAATAAAGTTCCTGTTGGCACATCTCAAAAACTAATTAATGTCGGCATCGACACACTACCAACTATGTTAGACTTTGCTGGTATAAAAACTTCTCACCCGTTCTTAGGGAAATCAATCAAAGAAGTAACTGAGAATCCTAAAGTCTCTTGGCGTGGCCACATCGTTATATCTAACCAAATGATTCAAGGTGCAACAATCTTCAAGCCTAAAGGGCGTATGTTAAGAACAGCGGATTTTAAGTACTCTATCTACAATTTAGGAAAGCACCGCGAGTCTCTCATAGACATGATCAAAGATCCATCCGAAATGAAAAATCTTGCTAGAAACCCTGAGTATAAAACTACCTTAGAAAAACATAGAAAACTACTTCAACAATACATTGAAGAAACTGGCGATAAAGAAGCTCAAGAAATAGTAAATGGGGAGTAACATCTGCTGCACCAATTTATAGAAGCTCACTCTCCGCCCACAAAAAAAACCTCTATCGCATCAGCAATAGAGGCTTATAAAAAGTGTAGACTACTTCTTGATCGTAACTGATTCGATCTTGACATCTTCTTCTGGCTTGTCACCAGCTGCAGTCTTAATAGCACCAATCTTCTCGACTACATCCTGACCTTTAACGATCTTACCGAAAACAGTGTGTTTGCCGTTCAACCAAGGGGTGTCCGCTAGGTTAATGAAAAACTGTGAGCCATTTGTATTTGGGCCTGAGTTTGCCATAGCAACAAAACCTTTTAGAGCAGGTACAGACTTTAGACCATCTTCATATTTGTAACCCATGTTTGTGTAAACATCTTCAATAGTCATAGCCTCAACAGCTTTTTGAAGTTCAGCTTTCTTTGCATTAAACGTTTCTTCAGAAGTTATTCCTAGCTTAGGATAAAGCGGCATAAGAACTGTACGTGCAAAATCATCACGGCTACGAATCATAAGCTTTTGACTTGGACCTTTATCAGTCATCGCTTTCTCTTTGTCTAGACCAAGAGCTTTCGCGCTTATCTCGTCATCAAACTTATAACCAGCATCGCCAGTACCTGTTCCAAGAGGACAACCGCCTTGAATCATAAAACCTTTTATAACGCGGTGAAAAATAAGTCCATTGTAAAACGGCTTGTCGATTTTCTTGCCATTTACAACTTTAGTACCTTCGGCAAGATCAATGAAGTTTTGAACAGTTTTAGGCGCAGCGTCTTTAAGGAGTTCTATTTCGATGTCGCCATGATTCGTCTTTAAAACAGCGATTGGATTTTTTTCTTGAGCTGTGAGTCCAAGAGAGAGAAAAAGAGAGAAGAGAAAAATGGCAAGCTTATGCACTACGTATATCCTTTAAATTATTGAGTCTTCAATAAACCGTTTTTTTGGATATTTTACAACAGATTAAGCTAATTATTTCTTTTCTGCTTCGTCAGCCTTATCGTCTTTTCCTTCATCTTTGTCTTTCTTATCCGTAACAACCACCTCTGCAACATCAGAATCCAACAGATCATTTAGACAAATACGAAGGTCACTATGTTCGAACTCAAACCCTGAAGAAACTAATTTTAGAGGCGCACACTTAATACTTACTAGCATAAGGTTTTCAGCCATTTCACCAAATATACCATTGATTATAAAGCTTGGAGCCGGGAATATAGCTGGCAGGCCAACTGCTTTAGCAAGAGCTTTGGTGAATTGCTTATTGCTGACAGTTTCTGGCGAGCATACATTTACCGCTCCCTTAACTTCAGCATTATTTAAAATATGCCAAATAGACTTCACCACATCATTCAGGCTCACCCATGACATCATTTGTTTACCATTCCCCAAACGTCCGCCTGCAGCAAACTTAAATATAGGAAGAACTTTTTTCAAAAGACCACCAGTTGGACTTAAAATGGCACCAAAGCGAAGATGGCACACTCGAACATCTACCATAGATAAAACCTTAGAAGCACTTTCCCACTTCCTAACTACATCACTCAGATAGTCTTTGCCTGATTCTGGAGAGTCTTCGGTAAATGGCGGGTCTTCGTCCTGATTCTGTCCATAGATATTTATTCCTGAAGAAGAAATAAACACCTTAGGCTTTTCTTTTAGAGACTCAATTGTCTTGACAAGAAGGTCAGTACTCTTTACACGCGAATCCATGATCGCCTGTTTCTTTTTAGACGTCCACAACCCTGAAGCGACATTTTCTCCTGCAAGATGAATAACTGCATCAAAGCCAACAAGCTTACTGCCGTCAAGTTCACCTTTTTCTGGGTCCCAAAATATCTCCGAAAGCTTATCTTTAACTGGACGACGGACAAGACGCACAACGGGACAATCGTGATGCACCAACCAGCGAGTCAGCTCTTTGCCAACCATGCCACTTCCACCTGTTAATAAAACTTTCAAACTAAAACTCCTTTTAGAACTTTATCGTCACTAGCTACGTTTACTTTAACCTTGCTGACAATTCCTTTTTCCAAGCTTGAGATAAACTTGGATAAGCGATGAACTTTTCTAAATCTTCTCGGCTCATATTTCTTCTATACATTATGTCATTTGCAAAGCTCAATGAATAGACTTCATCTGAACTTTCTCGACTAAAAACAGAACCTGATTTAACGAGACCGGGTGAAAGTACTCTAAAATAAAAACCTGTTGAACCTGTATCTGACATGTACTTGATCACTTTATTGTTCTTGTGAAACATACCAGTTTTAGCACAAGGCTGGCGCGGCTGAGAAATCTGTAAACGGACTTCTCCACAGGAAAAAACATCGCCAATACAAAGCTTTTCTTCTGATAAATGATCGACTGTAAAGTTTTCTCCAAATGCGGGAACCGGCATACTCTCCACACTTAAAAAATCTTTATAAGCCGAGAAGTGGTGAGCACTGTAAACACAAACTGCCTTGTCTTCTCCGCCATGGTTCTTCAAATCCGCTTGTTCATCGCCACCAAAACCCGTCGTGGATAAAAGAGCTTGTTCGACGGGAGCTTTCGCGTAAGCACTAACCATCTCAGCCTTGCGAAACTTTAAAGGTTTTATCTTACCTATATTCAGAGAGATTATCTTAAAATTCATTTTTCACTCAGCTCATAAATTTATATAAGACAAAAATCTCATTCTCTGACAATGCAAGCTCAACTACTTCTTTCCAACTGACCTTGTTCACCGCTTAACAGAGGTTAAAATAAGCCGGAGATTTATTTAATAGTTAAGGGGTCAAAGAGTGAGCGTTCTCGCTGTCATCACAGATAACAAAGAAGCCATCGCTTTCACGAAATGGGGTTTCCAACTAGCTAGAGCTAGAAAAACATCTTTAGTATTGATCAAAGCTATAGTCAAAGATGTCGACTACGATGCTGTCGACATAAATATAGAAGAGGAAACTAAAGAACCCTTATTACAAACAATCATCGATACTCTCAAAGAAGAGATTCGTGTTTCAGAAGACATCACCGCAAACCCTCACTATGAGTACCAGGACGAAGAAACTATCAGTGAAGAAATGTGGAAAACGCCCGAATTTACTATAAAATCTGTAGTTGGCCGTGACCTTGAAAGTCCTGTATTGAAACTGGTTGATGTAGACAAAGCAAGTCTCCTACTGCTTGGCCGGCACCAAGCCATGAAAAATGACACTCACTTCACTGACGACCTTTATGAGAAAGTTCACTGTAATACAATGATCATTCGTTTAGGTAATACTGAGGCTAAAAAATTCTCAAAAATTCTAATTCCTTGTGCTGGTGGCCCAAACTGTAAAGATGCTCTTAAAGAAGGATCTCGCTTATCCAAAGCACAAGGAACAAATGTCACCCCTCTCACTATTCAAACGGAAGGAGAGTTTAGCTACGAGGTCGGCAAATCTGAACTATCGACTTTATTGAACCAGTGTGGTGTGCGTGAAAACAACCTTATTACCCCACGAGTCGAAGTTACTGATGATGTTGTTAGCGGCATAGCCAAAGTAGCAGAGGAAGGCTTTGACCTCGTCATAGTTGGAGCTTCTGAGATGGGTAATATTCGTCAAAAACTTTTTGGCAAACTACCCGATTCACTCATGCAAGCTGATCCATCAAACTCAATCGCCATATATCGCACAAGAAAGTCTTACATCGAAAAACTCACAGATAAGTTTGAGTACTGGTGCAACATAACCATCCCACAATTAACTCGTGAAGATAGAATAAACCTTCATAACAACTTGCACGTAAACTCCAACTGGAACTTTGACTTTGTTTCATTGATTGCCCTATCAACAGCAATCGCGTCTTTGGGACTCATTTCAAACAGTTCTGCAGTAGTCATCGGCGCTATGCTCATCGCTCCACTCATGCTACCAATCCTTGGTGCTGGCTTAGCTATTATCCAAGGAAATATGCCTTTAATCCTCAACTCTATAAAATCTATAATATTGGGCTTTCTAACTGCTCTCATCATTGGTTTTGTATGTGGACTTTTTGCTCCAATGCAAACCCTAACAAATGAAATTGCAGCTCGTGGTGAACCTAGAATGGCTGATTTACTCATTGCCTTATTCTCCGGTATCGCCGCGGCTCACTGCATGAGTAGGCCAAAACTTTCAGCCGCATTACCTGGAGTTGCCATAGCTGCCGCACTTGTCCCTCCTATAGCATCTGCTGGAATAAGCTTAGCTCATGGAAATGGGGGAATGGCACAAGGTGCTGCACTTTTATTTCTAACGAATGTTATCTGTATTATATTAGGTTCTGCAATTGCTTTTTATGCAGCGGGAATTCGTCCTCAAAACAAATCTAATAATGCGAGAATATGGGCCCGCAGAGCTATGACGGGGCTTATTTTGACGACTATTATTTTAGTTTACCCCCTCAGCGCTAAGCTAATAGATAGAATTAAAGATGTCGTCTTGAGGCATCAACTCATTTCTGACAAGCAAATTAAAGAGATCTGTCATCCATTATTAGTCAGTTGTGGTATCAAAAGCATAGGCATGCCAGAATTTAAACAACAGTTAGATGATATAATCCAAATCACTCTACCGATTTCGTGCACTAGCCTTCCTACTCATCAAAACATCCAAATTCTTGAAAAAATATTATCCGAAAAGATGAAGAAAAATATCGACGTCCGTATAATACCAAGCATAATTATCGACTAAAGGATTATAAATGAAACTATCTTGCTTAATAATTATAATTGCTTTACTCGTTGGTTGCCGCTCAGCTGAAGATGCTTTCAACGATGCTCAATCAGCCGAAATGACTGGTAATAACTTTCGAGCGACTCAATTCTATTTAGAGACCATTCGCTTACAAGGCGATCACCCTACAGCTAAAGCAAGATTACAAAATGTCAGTGAAAAGCAATTCAAACAAGACATAAGTAGAGTTCATCAAAACTTGCAAAGAAAAGATGGTAAGGCTGCCCTCGTCTACATCAAAAAAGCAGAGAACCTAAAGCGCATCGTTGCCGCTTATGTTCCGCTGTCTTATCCATCAAACTGGTCCAACATAAAAGCAGATGCGAATCAGCTAGTTATACAAAACCTTTTTGCTGCTAGTTACAAAAGTGAGACACAAGGTAACTGGAACGAAGCTTTAGCAGTTCTATCTGAGATAAATAATTACTCACCAACTACCAATGATCGAAAAAAAGCTCTTGAAGCAACATCTCGAATAAACGATCAAGCCTACAAGTCTTGGTTAACACAAGCTGAAAGCTCTTTCAAAACGAAGAAATACAAAGAAGGCTTTGCTGCTCTAAAAGAAGCAGAAAAATATGCCGACTCACTCAACGAGAGAAATGCTTTGACTGATACAGAAAATAAGTATCAGAAAAACCTTATCTTCGGGAAAGCAGATGAGATAAAAAAGCTCATTGATCAAAAGAAATTTGTAGAAGCCGAAAAACTGAGCCAAAGCCTAGATCACTATCAAGAAAATTTCGACAAAACATTTCAAGATGCTTCTCGCCTACTCAAAGCAAAAGTTTATTCTTCTTGGGCAAATGATTTCCTCAGTCAAAATAAATTTCGACAAGCATGGACTAAAACTCAACAATCCTTGGAAATAGATCCACAAAATCCAAAAGTTAAACAATTGGCAAATACCGCACTTGATGCAGGTAAAACAGAGTTCCTCATCCTCCCTATTCTCCATAACAAAACCTCAAAAGTCTTAAGCCGCATAATCAACGAAAGTTTAAAAAGCGAATCATACTCAAAGTTTTCGCCATTTGTCCAAGTAACCCCAGAGTTTGATTTAAACGATGCTGTTCGAGCCTTAAGAGTCAATACTCAACGCATTACTAGAGAAGATGCCATGCGCATGGCTGAAAGAGTCGGAGCTCGCTTTGCTGTCTTCCGAGAAATAACTGACTACCGAGTTCAAAGCCAATTCACAAAAACTCAAAAAGTTAATATCAAAAGAAAAGACCAAACACCAACTCAACTTGTCGTTAAGTCTGGGATATTCTCCTTGATAAGTAAATTGCGAATCACCGTAATTGATGCCCAAACAGGACATCGAATTTTTGGAGAAGAAGTTTCATTAAACTCAAAACTAGAATTCAATCAAGCCTTCCCAAGCGAGCACCCGAATCAACTTATCTTACCTGAGAAATATGCTTCCATAATTAATCCTCCGGGAACACAAGAAGACATAGCAACTCTAGAAGGTGAAAGCGCAAAGATCGCTACCGGCTTCTTCAACAAAGAAATCATCCCGCAAATGGAAGCTTTAGTCCCTTAAGTTTTAATCAAAAACTCATTGCCAGTTTCTGATGACTTTACGTAAATCGATAAGTCGTGAATTTGGCAAATCCATTTGACCATAGCCAGTCCAAGTCCACTGCCGACTTCTTCTTGAGACAGACGGAGAAAGGGTTCAAAGATTTTCTTTTGTTCTACAGCCGATAAAGCTTTTCCCTTATCTGACACCGAAAAGGTGAAGCCTGTATCTTTTGTCGAAAGTCTTACTATTATCGTTGATTTCTTAGGTGAGAATTTGATGGCATTTTCAATCAAATTAAAAAATGCTTGGCGTAGTAGTTTTTCAGAGCCCACAAACTCTACATCTGATATTTCGAGATCTAAGTTAATTGATTTATCTACAGCAAGTACATTAATCAATTCACAAGTTTCTCGAAGAGATTCACTCAAGTTAAGCTTCTCAAAAGATTCTTTAAATGAATTTCCTGAAGAGGAGATCATTAAGAGACTATTTAGTACTCCAAGCAAGTAATCGACTTCTGTTAAAATCTTTTCTAAAGTAACTTCAGAATCATCGCTTTTTTGATCTAAAAGCAGTTCCAACTCCCCCTTAATAATCGTCAGAGGTGTTTTAAGTTCGTGAGCGGCATGCGCATTGAAGTTCTCGACTCGACTAAACAAATGATCAGTTTGTTCCAAAGTCTTATTCAAGGAAGTAATAAATGAATTTATTTCAGTATAATGCGATGCGATATTAACACGTTCTGACCGCTCTCCTAAGTCTACTTTCGTGAGCACTCTAGAGACTTCTCCAAGTGGTTTTACGACACTTCCAAACAGACCTCTTGAAAAAAGGACTGCCGGAATAAGTAAAATTGGGAAACTAAAAGCAAAAACCCAAAACGTATCATCGATTAGATCTAGGCTAACTCTTATCTGAGACTTAACTTTCAATTCGTCGTCTTCATAAGAGCTAATTCGCGAGAAGCTCTTATAACTCTCAAATTCAAAACCGTTTTCACTTAGTTCAAAACTATCAAAGAGCTGTTCGGAACGTTTACCCGCTTCTATAAATGAACCATCTTTAAATTTGGCCACGAAGGAGAACTCACTTTCTTCATCCACATCGAGAGTCAATATATAGTTTTTCTTATCTAGTTTGATCTGATCCGTCAGTGTCTTCACTAAGCGTTCTTCGAACTTTTTCAGCTCTCGTTTTTTTGACTTATTTACATTCCAAAGTGTTATGCCATAAACTGCTACAAGTGTTAACAAAGTATGGAATGCCAATATCAGGAAAAATCTAAATAATAAGGCTTTTTTAAGAGAATTCATAAATCAATCTTATAGCCTCTGCCGCGACAGGTTTGAATCAACTTCAGCTCGAAGTCTTCATCAATTTTCTTGCGGAGATAACGAATAAAAACATCGACGACATTTGTATCACTATCAAAGTGCATATCCCACACATTTTCAATGATCGATGTGCGCGAAACGACACGCCCTTTATTTCTCAATAAATACTCAAGTAAACTAAACTCTTTTGCCGTCAGTTCTATGTTTTGACCTCCTCGCCCAACCTCTCGGGTCACAAGATCCATCGACAAGTCCGCAGCGACTAGCATTGTCATTTCGGATTCTTCTTTAGCTCTTGTCTGGACTCGAATCCTAGCTAGCAGTTCTCCAAAATCAAAAGGCTTACAAAGGTAATCGTTTGCTCCTAAATCCAATAAATCTATTTTCTCTTGAGTATTTGACTTAGCAGAAAGAACCAGAATCGATGTCTGTAAACCTTGCTGACGCCATTCTCGACAAAGCTCATTTCCTGACATACCCGGCAACATAAGGTCTAGCAAAATAAGATCGTAAGTATGAAGGCTACTCAAAGCCTTAGCTTGTTCGCCATCAACAGCATGGTCGACGGTATAAAACTGTTCTTTTAGTCCCTTGACGATAAACGAGGCTATTTTGGTCTGATCTTCTACCAAAAGAATCTTCACAACATCCCTTACTTGGCTTTGTTCATTTTCGAGTTAATCACTTCTACTACATTAGTCTTCAAATCGTAAATAACTTTAGTTCCTCTCACAATTCTCTTGTCACCATTTTCTTCAACTGTGACTATTTTTACATTGCCAATCAAAGTCACCACTTGATCTTCAACAAGGTAAATAGCTCGATCCGAAGTCGCAACTGAGCCTTCTCGACGGATAACTACATCATTGAAGCAATGAATCTTTTCCGGTGAGTTCTCTTGATCCATATACACATCCATCAACTGGCAAATCAGTTTACTTTCGCCATCGTCCACCTCGACATTTTCAATAAAGGTAATGATAGATTTTTGACGATCATAAATGGATCTATCCGCGACGATTTCGATATTTTCAGATGCTAATTCAACGGCATTCGCACTCAACACCATAAATAGAAACAATACAGAGAACAGCTTCATAAAACACTCCTTAGTTAAGTTACTAAGAAGTTAAATTGGTAAGATGAGAGAAGCCTTAAAATTTGATTAAAATATTTTAATCTTGGAGCCGAAAGTATGTAAAGAACAGTTGCCAGTCTTTTTCTGAGATACCATCAAAGGATCCCTCAAACAAAAGCTCACTGTTTTCAAAATAGGATTTTGCTTTACCGCTGACTTTAAAGAAGTGCTTGCCTGATAAATCTCTTAATGGAATAGCTGATGTAAGTTCTTCATTAAACACAAAATCATTAAACCACTCAAACTCTTCTAGCTCTAAGCGAATCTTCGTGCCTGGTTGCCACCTAAACTGAAACTTTTCGTTGGCATAGAAAACTATCTTTTGAACCTTAGAGGTAACCTTCAGCTTTTGATCTTCAACAAAAATGCGTAGCTCAAAGCTTCTTGCGTCTTTAAAGTTGCCAACGGCATTCACGGTCAGACTATAAATGGATTCCGTACTAAACCTCTTACCTAACTCGACAACTCTTTGTAAATCTTCGGCCTTTGGATCACGCGGATATTTCTCAATAAATTTCTCTAAACCTGCTACTTTCTCTTTAATAGACTTTACCGAATAATCCTCGACTACTGTCTGTATCGCCAGTAAATCTCTTTTGTAATAAGGGTCATCTGTTGATGGCGGTAAACAAGCCATCTTGAGAACTCCTCCGCCTGCAACAAGAAGAAGTAAAAGGAAGCTCATGAACATCAGCATACCCATTTTATTTTTAGGCTTATCTTCCTCGAGAAGTTCTTTGATGGTTCCATCTTCTTCTGAAATACTTTCTAACTCATCGATTAACTCTTGCGGTGTCTGATATCGATCGGCCACACTTTTCTCGAGCATTTTCATAACTACACGAATCAGGCTTTCTGGTAAATTCTTTTCCACTTCTGTCGGAAACTTTACAGGATCTTGGATGTGCTTCATCATCACATGTAAACTGCTGGTGCCTTCATGAACTCTAAAACCAGTCAGACAATGATAAAGCGTTGCTCCAAGAGAATAAATATCTGAGCGTATATCAACACTACTTGCATTCATCGCTTGCTCTGGGGCGATATAGTGAGGTGTTCCCAGAGCTGTCTGAGATATGGTCAGATCATTTTTATCGTCACTTTTCTCTGCATCCAAAAGTCGAGCTAGTCCCAAGTCTGTGAGTAAATAGGAGTAATCGCCGATGAGTATATTTCCTGGCTTTATATCTCTATGCACTATCTCTAATCGATGAATCTCTTTCAGTGCAATGGTCACATCTTTAGCAATCTTCAAAACCTGAACAGGCCCAAGAAGCTTTTCATTTTGAAGTAACTCTTGTAAAGAACCTTTTGGGTAAAAGTCCATCACCATATAGGGCGGGTCGCCATCTAGATCTGTTTCATGAACTCTGGCAATATGTGGATGATCTATCTTAGCTGAGAGTTCCATTTCACGCTGAAAGCGCAATTTACTCTCTTCATTATCTGAACTGTAAACTTGTTGTTTGAGTGACTTTATGGCGTACTCTTCACCATCTTTGGAACGTACATGATATATCTCTCCCATCGCTCCTTGAGCAATCTTCTCGATAACTTCATATTTTCCAAAAGTAGATGACATACTTATTCCGGATTGTACTCCAACTGATCAAGTTCCGCGTAGTAAGGGTACTTCTCCTTTAAGTCTTCGCGATTTTTAGGGATATAGTTCCAACGATTATACAACCATATCCATTGTTCTGGATGGTCACGCACGGTTTGCTCCATAACATCTAAAAATGCTTGATTGAGTGCATCTTTCGATTCGTATTCACTTGGATCTTTTGCTAAATCCCGAGTATATAATTCAAATCCAGCTTTTGTTCTACGAACGGTAAATACGTAAACATTTGCATTAAATTTAGCAGCAAGCGTAGATGCCGTCTTACTTATGGTCACTGGTAGATTGAAGAACTCACCAAAAACTCCACCTTGGTGCGTCTTGGTATTTTGGTCGACTAAAAGGCCAACACTCTCACCATCTTTCATAGCCTTAACTAACTTTTTTACACCACCGACATCGTGCACAAAGAAAACATCTGACTCACGCCGACTTTTCATAAGGAACTTTTCAAGAATTGGATTTTTCAGCTTACGGGTGATCACCGTACAAGGCGTAGTTGGATTTACTATACGAAAAGCAAATGAAGACAACTCCCAGTTGCCCCAATGCATTGGCAGAAAAACTGTTGGACGACCATTGGCATTTTTCTCATCCATTTTCTTTTGAACATCTTCTGGAATGTGAAGGTATTTCTTAATCTTCTCGAATGAACCATTGAACCAAATAAGCTCACAAAAAATATTCACCATGCCGATAACTGAAGCCTTACCGATCTTAGCAGCTTCAGCTTTTGGCATGTCGGGGAAAGCCACTTTTAAGTTAGCTAAGACAAGTTTCTTTTGAGAAGGTATATGATAAACAATTGTTCCTAAACAAGCACCAAGAAGTCGCATAAGCTTAAACGGTAAAATCTTAACAAAAAGAAAAACCAAAAGCGCACCAAAAGCTTCTACTGGCTTTGTTAACTTCCTACGAACTTTCTTTAACTTTCCCAACAACACTACTCCACTCTGAAATTTGAAAGGAGATTATATCACCAGTGAGGCTATTTTCCAAAAGAAAGGCCCAGGAAGTTTTACTCCAAAATGCGAGAGTAAATATCTAAAAAGTCTCTTTCGCCTAGCATCACAGGATTAAAAGAAGAAGTCCACTGAGTTTCGGCGTCTTCTGCAAGCTCTGAAACTTTGTCTTCCGATATACCAACTTCACTCAATCGCAGTGGTAAATTTGCTAGTTCCAAGTGATTTTCAACTAACTGATCTAAGGAGTCAAACTGACAATCCTCATCTCCAGAAACTGATAGAAGTAAGCTTTGGTAATCTTCATGAATTACTGGATCCTCGCTATTTCGACGAATAACTGGTGGCAACATCAAACCAACTGCCTGACCGTGCGTCATACTGAATCTAGCGGTTATAGGATTAGCACAACCATGAGCCGCTCCAAGCATACTGTGTTCTATGGCGATACCAGCGTATGCTGCTCCAAGTAACATCGCACTTCTAGCAACTATATCATCCGGTTCTCGCAAAACCTTAGGTAGACCCATCGCCAATAAGCGAAAGGATTCTGCTGAGTAAATACGAGAATAAGGAGTTGCTTTCAAACTGACATATGTTTCAATTGCATGAGCCAAAGCATCTATGCCCGTGTTTGCAGTCACTGCTTTAGGTTGACTCAAAGTTAGTTCTGGATCAAGAATTGCTACTTCTGCAGCATTTTTCGGATCGCCGCAAGCCATTTTTTTGTGATCGCTATCACGAGAGATCAAAGCAAAAGATTGACACTCTGAACCTGTGCCAGAAGTCGTCGGTATACAGATCAACGGCAACATAGGCTTAGTTGCTTTCCCATAACCATGATAGTCTTCCATACGACCACCATTTGTATACAGGAAGTTACACGCCTTAGCTGTATCCATACTGCTACCACCGCCTAAACCTAAAATAACGTCAGGTTCAAAAGACCTAGCAGCAACAGCACAGTTCTCGGCATCTGTTTCAGTTGGATTCTCACAACTGCCGTCGTAGATAAAACACTCAAAGCCCTTCTCTTCGAGAAGAGTTTTTACTTTAGTAGGATAACCCACTTGTGAGATACCTTTGTCCGTGACAATAAAAGCCTTTTTAACTTTTAGTTTCTCTAAGACTTCAGGTAACTTAAGCAAACTACCAGCGCCATAAATGAGCTGTGGTTTAGTAACTGTCTGAAATTCCGTCAAAATATCCATTGATCCACCCGTGATAAAAAATTACACAAAGACCAAAAGGTCTATCTAACTACCTGAATTGCCTTACGTGTATAAAGAAACTCAAACAAGTTCCCTTCATGTGGCTGATCCCAAGAAACATAAGTAGTCGGTAGATTTAAGTTCAATCGACCTGCATCTCTAAAGTCAAACATGCTACCAATAAACTCTTCATTGTCTGAGAAAACACTGAGAACCAAAGATGGTCCTATCTTCTCTAGCATTTGATCTTGAGGAACTTCACTTATACCAACATATGGACACATAAATTCACGATTAGCTAGTGGATGTTCAAATGAATCACAGTAGATCACAGAAGGCAAAACATAAGTCGCGCCTTCAAACTCTTGTTTTCTTGCAGATCCACGTGCTTCACGAGCATAGTCAATCGCACCCGGCTCTTTCAAACCATCTTCAATTGTACTGTCAATCCAATTAGCCATAGCAGGGTTTGCGAACGCTGAAAGTCTCGCTTTCTCATCATCTACACTAGATGGGACAATTTCTGCTAAGCGTTCACTGATAGCTTTGGCAATAGCTTCACCATGACGAGGAACAACTATTCCCGAAGTATTGATACAACTACGGCCACTATTTTTTGAAACAGACGCAACTAGTTCATCTAAAAGTTCTGGCCAATCATCGATCTTATCTTCGCCGATAATGATCTTACTGTAACCAGGTCCGTGTTTTTCGATATTTAAATTATTCTTATAACGGTCAGTAGTACTCTTATCGCCAAAGACTATGCCTTTGCCACAATAGTTAAGAATAGAGTCGGCGCCGTCATGGTCTGTTGGGTAGTAACCAAAGGCTTCTTTTGGACAGCCTGCAGCGATAAGACACTGAATAAGTCTAAGCGGCGTCCAAGGTTCTTCTCTACCAGGCTTGAGAACTACTGGAACTTTAAGAATAAGGGCTGGGATCCACAGTGAATTAACACCCGGTGAGTTACTCGGTAAGACAACTCCCAAAGAGTCGGCTTCACAGGTATAACTTATACCAACGCCATCTTGAACGATACAACCTTTGTCTAAAACACTAAGGTCCAAACTTCTGGTCAAACCTTTAAGTATAGTCGACATGTCATCCATGACTTCAAAAACTTTAGCCATGTTAGCACGACACATGTTGTGAGGTAAACCACTAGTTTTTGAGAGGGTTTTCACATAGTCCTCTGCGGACTGCATGGTGTCACCACAAGGAACTGTGCCATTCATAAATATATCAGCTGCTTTTTTGGAGATATCCATCAACTGCTGAACTGTGAATTTCTTTAGAGCTTCACGACCTTTCTGGATCTGAAATGTCAGATCTCGACGAACGATTCCGCCATTGACAGTACTTACTTCAGCAAGAACTTCTCCGGTACGACAATCTTTAACTTCTGTTACATCAAGACTCTGATACTCCTCACCCAATCTGAGTGTAGGTATGCGAATCATCAGTAAACTCCTTCCACGATCTTAGTCTTAGATGCGCCAAATGGACGAACGCCACCGACACCATCCCAAGGCCATCTTTCTGTTGGTTCACAACGAAGTGCTTCGTCACGCTCTAGGAACCTTGGAACAAAGATCTCTTTAGTAAGAGTTGTTAGTTCAACACGGCCCCACTCGCCATACTCAACGAGATCTTCAGTTTTGTCTGGATTAACAATCCTTAAAACTGCACGTGGCTGAGGCGCATGATAAATAACGTTATAACCGCTTTCGACAAGATTATCTTCACTACAAGCAAGCCCCATAAGAGTATTGCCATAAGTTGGAACTAGCTTTCCGTTTGGTCCTAAAACCTCTTCTTGAAGAAAACGCAGAAGCTGTGGAGTCATAGAAGTACCGCCACAGAAACAACCTTTGATGCCGTAACGAGCTATGTCACAACGCTCGCCCATAGCTTCGAGAATCTTAGGTGTTGTAAATAGACTTGAAATAGGACGGTTTTTAAGGATAGCTAAAGCTTGGTCAACAACGTGCTGCTTATACTTATTCGCCATATCATAGTGACCTTCAGAAATAAGCTTCTTCACAAATCGCGGATCCATGTCAACAAAGTAACAAGAACCACCACGGACATTTGCCAAGTGCTCTATCGCTAAACGTAGACGACGTGGTCCTGTTGGGCCAACCATCAACCAGTTACCACCTTTCGGGAAGTACTCGTCTTCTAAAGTGTCTGAAAATTCAGAGTAGTCATGCAAGTGATCTTCCCAAGCAATACGCTGCTTAGGGATACCGGTAGTGCCACCAGTTTCGAAAATCTTAAAAGGTTTACCTTTAAACTTTTTAGGAACCCACTCATCGTTTGTTACATCGCGTAACCATTCATCTTGGAAGTGGGGAAATTTATTTATATCATCAAATGTTTTAACTTCTGCTACTGGATCCCAACCGGCTTCTTTCTTCCAGTTGAGCCAAAAGTTACAGCCTGTTTCTTCTGAGAAATGCCATTTGATAGTTTCTCGTAAATGTATGTCGAGTTTTTCACGTGCTTCTGCGGAGCCTGCAACATCAAGAGTCGTGGCCATAGTATAACCTCCATTAACCTAATCTATAAGTCTCAAGTTCATCTCAAAGCCAAAGCGGGTCATGCTTCACTTTCTGAACTCAATTTAAAAAAATTAATTAATCGCCCTCAATGCGAGGACATTTCCCGGAACTTAAATGATAGGTAGACCCAGTATCTAACTAGGCGGCTGTGAATTCCGAGATTATACTGCCGGACCACCAATAAACGGCAAAAAAAGCCTTTTTTCAAGTATAGACAGATTTTAGTTCCAGAAAATAAAAAGCTTTAATTTTCAGCAAAGTTTCTCGAAAGAAGCGTTTTTGCCTAGTTGAATAGATTATTTTAGACTTTTTTGCTGTTTTTGACCCATTTTTCTAAGAAAATCTGTCATGAATACTGTTTTACTGGATAAGTACTAGATACAAATCCATAAACAAGGAAACACAAAATGAATAAACTAATGTTATCTATCCTCGCTGCCATTTTCATGGCAACTGTTAGTCCTGTATTTGCAGAAGACAAAGAAGAGCCAAAAACTGAGAAAAAGAAAAAAGAGATTCCTGAAGAACTGAAAAAGAAAATGGTTGAGATCCGCAAGAAAGTCAAAGCCGGTGACATGACTAAAGAAGAAGGCAAAACTGCTATGAAAGCAGCTCGCAAAGAATTCATGAAAAACAACAAAAAGAAGAAAGAGAAAAAAGCTGAATAGTTTTACTTTCTAGAGATTTTACATAAGCCCGGCAAATACGTCGGGCTTATTTTTGGTTCTTCACGTTTTTCCGGGGAACGCATCTTTAATCTTCAGAAAGAAATAGAATGTGTCTCTGTATCCATAAGCCATTCTCTTAATAACTTTGATTTTATTATTCATGCCTTCCAGTACACTGGTATTAAGTGGATA
>JAJPOQ010000126.1 GCA_021232515.1 Lentisphaeraceae bacterium | reverse complement strand
GCTACGAACCAGAAGGTTTCAGGTTCGACTCCTGATGGGTGTACTTAAGCTTACGAAAGACTTCTTTCGTAAGCTTTTTTTGTATAAGGGGATATGACATAGTAGGATTCATAATTGCTTTGAAAAGGTTTCTATCAATTTCTGAGAAAAATACCATTACGCCTCATGATTATACATGTAAAGCCCCTCTACTCATTTTGATGAAAATACTTAAGTCAACTACTCCTGATGCCGATGAATACGTGTATGACTCTTTTATTTATTCTGTATACATTGTAAGCAATTGTTATTCTTTAGTTAAACACCAACCTTATCCCACTTAACATTGCATGAAATATGACATAAACACTCAAATACCTAAATACAAAATACTTACAAAAATAAACAAAAGTTAATATGTACTCTAAATTCACGTATGGGAACCTAATATTCTACGTAAAGTTTACGTAGATTATTTTCAGGTCTAAAGTTCAGCTAAATGTTTAACTAAGTATTTCTAGGTTATGGCTACGAACCTGAAGGTTTCAGGTTCGACTCCTGATGAGTGTACTTAAGCCTACGAAAGACTTATCCAGTAAGACTCTTCGGTTTTAAGATTTAAGACTTCCGATATCTAGAATTAAAATAACTTCAGAACTTTTTCATTCTTAAGAAAATAGCATCCTCTTCCACCGCTAAAGTTTGGGCTCATAAAGAAACATTTCGATACTTTTTGGATTATAAAGACAAAGAAAACACAGAAAATTTCTTTTATCGATAGTTTGAACACGCTAAAGGTAATCAACAGGCTGCCTTGAGAAAAGTTGCCAAGACATTCATGAAATACTTACAAGGTATTATCAACTATACGAAGTATCGATTCTCAAATATATCAATGAATTACATAAAGCAAAAGCTAGAGGCTTTAAGGCATTCAAAAATTATCTAATAAATATCCTCTTTAACTTTGACGGACTTAAATTATCACACTCACTTTCCTGAAGTTCCAGGTTTTTTAAGATGATGAGAATGGACTTCTCCAGAAATATTGGACACGTGTTATTTACATAGCTTCAAATTGATTAGGTGCAAGATAACCAATATACGAATGTCTTCTTTTAGAATTACAAAATGTCTCTATATACTCAAAGATGTTGGCTCTTGCAGTTTCTCTATTTTCAAAAACTCCATGCTCAAAACAGCATTCAGTTTTAAGAGTAGCAAAGAAACTCTCAGCAACAGCATTATCCCAACAATACCGTTTACGACTCATACTAGTAGTAATACCATTGCTTCGTAGAGTTTGCTGATAAGCCTTAGACGTATATTGAGAGCCTCTGTCAGAGTGATGAATTAAGCCATCTTTTGATTCTCGATTATCTATCGCCATTCGTAGAGCTTTTAGAGCTAATTCTTTTCTCATATGTTTATCCATGCTCCAGCCGATGACTTTTCTGGAGTAGAGATCTAAAATAACAGCGAGGTATAGCCAGCCTTCCTTAGTTTCGATATAGATAATATCAGCAACCCAAGCTTCATTCAGCTTTTAGCTCTTGATAGATTCTTGGTGCACCATAACGACATTTAAACTGCTGAAATAGTTCTGTGATTCGACTGACTAGGTTTAATCTCCAAACTTCTCTGAGCCCAGGTTTTTTAGTTCTCCAGTGATAATAGGAGCTACGACTTACTTCGAGAATAGGGCAAAAAAGAGCTACTTCGTGGGAATGGCGATGATATTCAATGAATTGATATTTCATTTCTGATCTTCCGCGGCGAAGTAGCCCAGCGCCTTTTTTAAGATTTCACGTTCTTCGTGAAGCCTCTGGACTTCTTTACGAAGAGCTCGATTCTCCTTCTCAAGATCATTGGAGGGAGCGTCTTTACCAAACTTTTTGCGCCAATTACATAGACTGTTTTGACTGACTCCAAGTGAATCTGACGCTTCTTTTAAACTGTAGCCTTTTTCTTCAAGAAGTTGAACTGCGTCTTTCTTGAATTCATCGCTGAATGTACGACGTTTACGAGATGACATATTTTAGGTACCTTACGATTATTATTTACAAGATAATCATGTCTAAATTTTTTGGGTAACTCCAGTTTCTGTGCGCAGGAAAAAGTAGACTTCAAAGCCTAGTTGAGTGTATAGTTTTTATGCTAAGTTATGTCTAAAAATATAAGATAAAAGTGCCTGACTGAGATAGTCCATCTACTGAAAGTAGCAATATATCTAACACCTATGAAGTAGATAACAATCTTATAAATCTATGCAGCGGTATAGTCGATAAGATAGAAAAAGCTTTCAGTGCAGGCACCATGAGCAGTTTAAAAGTTTTATAGAACAATTTCAATTAACTAAATTGACATCGAAACCTTAGAAATGATCGCAAAAAAAATCCCACTTTCCTAAGACAGTGGGATTTTTACTTGGTGTGTGTGGAAGAATGTTTTGAATCGCCCTATGGCGCACAAAGCTTTGTTTAAACTAAAATTTCTGGTAGGGTTTTATCATCGTAATTAAACTTGTCAGTTTTGACCCCAGCCTCCTGAAGTAAAGTTAACCAGTATCGACCAAGTGAAGTATTCTTTTTAGGAAGAATGATATGCTGACCTTTAATAAGGTTCTTAGCACCTCCACCAGACATAATTATAGGAATGTCATTGGTACCATGGCCTGTTTTTAGATTGGAGCCATAATTAATGATTGTGCTATCAAACAAACTCTGACCGTCGTCATCTTTAGTCCTCTTCAGACGATCAATAAACCCTGCATAAAGATCCATTATCTTGGCATCTCGTCTCTCAGAAGCTTCCCTTCTTTCCGGAGAACTTCCATAATGACTCAAAGAGTGAGCTGACAAAGATATATCAAGACTCTTAATGATCGAAGCAACTGGTTGTCTATAAGAAATAACTCTCGTCATATCTGACTGTAAAGCAAGTATCATCATATCATACATAAGATTCACTTCTTTGGAACCGTCTAAACCATCTACTGGAGCTGAAAATGAAGCTTGCTGTTTAGGGACATTGGCCCATTTCTTTTCACGACTTAAAGTCTGCTCCACCTCTCTCACGGAGGTGAAATATTGATCTAATTTTACGGCGTCTTCTTTAGCTATTTTCTTCTGAATATTCGCTGCGTCTTTATGAACTAAATCCAAGATACTTTTGCGCTTATTTATTCGTGCCAAAACCTTTTCACTGGAATCTCCCTTCTGAGCAAAAAGTGTTTTATAAAGTCTCAGAGGAGTATCTATAGCCGGAATGGATCGGCCACGCTCGTCAGCAGACAAAGAATACCCACCACCATGGCCAGCACCCTGCCCTGGCATATTGTCATTGCCAGACAGAACAAGAGAAGGAAAACGGCAATCTTTGCCAATGGTTTTCGCTGCAATTTGATCGCAAGATATACTAGACTCATGCTCTCTATAACGCCCACAGCTTAAATGAAACTCACTTCCTCCGTGAGGGTTACTAACACCTAGATTAGTCAGATTCCCAATCATCGTTATGTCATTCTTATGACGCTCAAGAGGCTTCATAGTGTGAGTTAATCCGATCTCTGCAAATTTCCCAGCAGTGTCAGGGAAAAAGCTTTTTCCTTTACCATGATATGCGTGAGTGAATCCATAACCACCTCCCATGAAAACCAATCTCTTAGGTTTGGTTGCTGAGCTTGTTCCTGCTACAGAATCTAGGAAAGGCAAAGCCAAAAGACAGCTACTTGTTCTCAAGAAGGATCTACGTGTTGTTTTATTTGTAATAAGTGACATAAGCTTTCTCTCTTTAATTCTTCACAAAAAGTGGACTTTCAACGACAGCATAGATCATATCTTTTATTCGGTAGTTGTTTGATCTAACTTTTTCCAAAATGGCATCGATATGAGGAGTATCTGTGAATTCTATGTCACGGCCAAGTCCGTATACCAGAAGGGACTCTACCATATTTCGAGCCAAACTTTCTTCGTAACTCAATAAGCCATTTTTAAATTCTAGGTAGTTGTTGAAAGGTTTCTTTCCCTCTAAAGAACCACTTATCTTAACCGGTGCTTTGTCCTTCAGAGTCATTCTCTCAACACCTCGCCAACGGCCAATAACATCGAAGTTCTCAAAGGCCAGGCCCACTGAATCCATTTCTCTATGACATGAAGCACACTGAACTTGCGACTGATGCAACTCCACTAGTTCTCTATTCGTTAAAACATTTTTGACGTCAGAACCGAGCTCAGGAACGTTCGGTGGCGGAGGTGGAACGGTTTTATTCATAATGCGATTCATCGCCATCATCCCTCTGATAGTTGGCGATGAACGATCACCATTGGAACCAGCCATGAGGAATAAGCCTTGAGATAAAAAACCACCTCTTGGGGAGTTTTCAGCAAGTGTAATTTTCTCAAAGCTATTGTTCTTGATATTTGGGATATCATACAAGGTTGCCAACTGAGCATTCACCGTGACGAAGTCAGATTTAATGAGATTTGAAATAGGTAAATTTTGACGAAGCATCTCTTGGAAGAAATGAATTACCTCCTGTTTCATGGAGTAGCGTAAGCCTCTATTATAAGTCGGATACTTGACCGGATTAACCGTGATATTTTCAAATCTTACAAAGTCCGCCCATTGACTTGCGAAGCCTTCGCTAAAATCGCGATAATCACTTTTCTCCAAAAGTCGATCAATTTCTTTTCTTATAACTGCATTCGATGCACTATTGACTTTAGTCATAAGCTCTAGATCTGGCTGTGAACTAGTTAGGAAGTAAGATATGCGAATAGCTTTATCTTGAGCAGTCACTTCTTTCTGATTGTCTTCATTTAAAAATAAGAAACTCGGTGATGATAAAACTACTGCTAGGGTCTCAATCATTGCTTCTTGAAAGTTAAGTCCTAGACTCTTTTGATTCTTGTAAAAGTCATGTAGACCATCGAAAAAATCTACTGAAGGTCTTTTTTGCCTAAAGGATTCAACTGTAAACTTCTCAATTAGTTCTCTAGCATTGTCATCATTCCATACTATCTTTGAGGGCTTCTTAGCGGTAGGTTCATCCGGGCAAAGCAGTTTATCAAAAAAACTTCTCTCTTCGGGATAATATGGCCCTTCACATTTGAACGAATCTATCCAGATTAAACCTTCATTTTTGGCATCAACTCCTTCATAACGCTGAATAAATTTCAAGTAGTGCGACAACCATGCTCCTGAACGATCTTCGGCTACATAGCCACCAATCTTAGAATTCAGAGTTTTAGGAATAACCTCAATTGTACTTTCTGTTGGCTTATCTTCTGTGCCATTAACCAGAATTACACCAGCTAACTCCTCGTCTTTGGTTGTTGCTAGTCTTACAAACCTTCGGAAAGGTGCAACTTGTCCATGAATACCTGACTTTACACTAATTTTATACTTAGCTCGTGGATCTATTCTAAAGCTATAGGTAAGGTGTCTCAAAGGTTCACCTAAATAAACTCCAGTTTCTGTATTCGGAAGTCTAAAGTAAGCTTCGCGCATTCTTGAAAGTCTATATACTTTGCCGGCAGATTTGGGCTTATTCTTATGCTCATCTAAGAACCTTTGGAAATTTGTATTCCAAAAAGATTCAGGGTGTTGTTCATTAACTTCAAATGCTTTACGAGTACCCGCCAGTTTGAAACTCGTAGACAGAACCTTCTTCGCCAAATCATAATAGTGATCTAAATGCTTTGAGTTAAAATCCTGACGAACTCCGACAGTATCGAAATTCTCTACGCCTTCGTCCGGAGGAATCTGTTTTGATTCTGGTTCCAAACCGAAAAGATGTCGCATGGTAGCGCCATATTCTCTTCGAGTCAAACGTCTCATTGTTACTTTACCACCAGTTGATGCCAGCTGTTTACGAGCAGTAAACAAACCTTCTGTTAGTTCGCGGATAACAACTTCAATAGTTTCTTTGGATGGTTGAGGATCATCCTCTGGTGGCATTTCGGCGCTATTTAAAACATCGAGTATATCTTGGTAATGAACGGCTTCGAGATTATCCGAGATAACGTAATCTAGGTGATCAAAGCGGGTATCGCCTTTTTGCTTCTTGGTGCCGTGACAAGAGATACAGTAATCATTAATAAACGGCTTGAGTGCGTTGCTGCTCAAAGCAGTTTCGTGGGCATCGAGACTATTCTTATCTGTTTTCTTTTCAGAAACTTTTTGAACTGTTTCTTCAGATTTTTTTGCAACTTGGGCTACTTCAACAATGCCTTTTTGCTCATGCTTGTCAGCACTTTGCGTTGTTTCGTTATGACAACCTGCGAAAAGTAATACTGCACCGAGAGTCAGACTTGTATGTAAAGACTTAATTTTCATTCTTTAACCTCGATTGTGGCCATGCCACATCATAAGCAAAATTTCTCTTCGCTGACTTCATGTTTTGATCCTTACATTTTCTAATAGAAGGATTTTTTCTATTCGGTCTTAACACCTATATAAAATAAAATTCAAAATTAGCCTCGATACAAACTTTTGGATAAATGAGTCTACCTTTAAGGAATCTCCCCATAATAAAAACCCCACTGCCCGAAGACAGTGAGATTTGATGTGTGCATGTATGGTGTGTGTGAGATTGCTTTCTAATAGAAGGAAAAAGTTTCGCGACTCTTAACAGGAGTTTGAAATTTTCATTGCCAATTTTTCATATATTCGACGATGTCGGCAACATCTTGTTCTGAAAGTCCTAATTGTTGAGCTGAGAGCATCAGAGAGCGCTTCATATTTTTCTGCTTAGTTATTCTTTCTTTGGGAATAATCTGTCTAATGCCACCAGTAGATACAAGAATCATCGGATCGGCCATGGAGTCAGCAATACCCTGCACTTTCTCACCATTTTTGAGTGTAAGCTCGATGCCTTTAAACCCATGAGCTATACCTTTTGATGGTGCGACAATGGCATTAATAGTCGCGGCAGTAGTTTGCTTACTGGCCCAACCTTTCAGCATAGGCCCATAATTAGGACCAATATCATTGATCTGGTGACACATGGTGCAGCTCATTATCTTTTGTTTACCGCGAGATGCATCACCTTGGAGTGAAAGAATTCTTTCTTGATCTAGAGCCTTAAACTCCGGTTCTTCTGGGACTGTTATGGAGTTGACAATAAACTTGGCAGGATCGTAAATACTTTTCACTTCTTCAGCAATATCTAACTTTGACCAGTCAGTAAGTCTTCTATTGAAAATCCACTGAGTGATATCTTTTTTAATTGGAATTTCTTCTTTCGCTAATTCAATAAGAGTCAGTGCGGCGGATTTATCTTTGATGAATGCCAGAGACTCTACAGCAAAAAGTCTTTCCTCTTCAGATAACTCAGTGCTAATCACTCTTGATTTTAGATCTTTTACCGCTGCAGGCGTTCCCAGTCTCCAGGTAATGCGAGCAAAAGTATCACTCCACTTCAGAGGATCTTCTTGTTTTTGGGCAAACTTGAGGAATTTCCAAATAGCCGTTTCTTTATTCTCTGCACCGAGACCGATAGATTCGACATAATTCTTATCGTAAGAACTACCCATATTTTTAAATAGAGTTAGAAAAATGTCCGCTGAATCTTCAACTGAAAAGTGTCTAAGCGAAAGAGCTACATCCCTTCTTACTACTGGACTTTCATCATTCGCCAATTTCTTTGCAAAAGGAAGAATATTGACATCTGCACGGCGTAAAGCACGGTAAGCCACCAAGCGAGTTTTTGGATTTTTACTTTGTAGGAGACCAATACATTTTCGTAGCCCATTTTCACCAAGGTAAGGCAACAACCAAATTCCTCTGGAGGCTACAAATTCATTTTTGTGATCGAGGAGTAACTGAACTTGAGCAAAGGCTTTTTCGCCTGATTCTTTTAGAGCTTTAAAACCAAGGTAACGAACATTGACTGCAGGACTTTTAAGAGCTTCTATTTGGCCATCTACAGTTGAAAGATCAAACCCTGGAACAACTGATTTAAATCCTTTCGGGGCAATTCTGTAAATCGCACCAGAAGCAGTTGGATCTAAAGTGCCATGACCACCTGAACGAGCATCATACCAATCAGCAATGTAGATGGCGCCATCCGGACCAACGGATATATCTGAAGGGCGAAACCAAAGAGACTTTTCACTTTGCTTTTCACCATGTGAAGTTAAGAACTTGAAGCGTTCCATTTTGTAAGTAGCGCCCTTCTGTTCGGGATGATATCCATAAACGATATTTCTTGTTGCCTCGCAAGACAGATACATCCCCTGCCATTTCTCTCCAAGAGCGCCATTTTCATAGAAACAAACTCCAGTCGGGCCACCAGCGCCATAAACATCGCCGGCATCGAAAGTTCCCGGGTTGTCCTGCCTCCAGTGAGCTCTTGGAATAGCTTGTCCAGGTCTTCTTTCAGACTGCCACTTATACTCGCCATCTCTTGAGTAATAACCGGCAGAACCGTACTCAAGGACATAGGAATTACGACAACTTGAGTAGTCATCGTTATCGCTCTGAAAAACTTCGCCAAGAGAATTGATCGTCTGCTCGTAGCTGTTGCGGTAACCATGACCAATGATTTCTGCCTGGCTGCCATCCGGATTCATTCTCACTGTGAAACCTGAAGTCCAGACAAAACCGTCATCACTTTTGGCGCCGTTCAGCTCATAATTTCGAACATAAAAATATTCTTCCAGAGCACCGCCGCGATACTTGGCATTCATGCGGAAAGTCTTACCGGATTTATCTGTAAATATGGCACCGCAGTTGCCGCTATTGAAGTAAAATTTACCATCCGGGCCGGCAGTTACTGAGTGCAGTGAGTGATCGTGTTGACGGCCATTGAAACCAGTGAGGAGAGTTTCCTTTTTGTCGACACCTTCTTCAAATTTCAAATTGCGGTTTACGTCTGTGTAAACGATCAGTTCCGGCGGTTGAGAAACGATGACTTTATTATCGAAAACAGCAATCCCTAGAGGTGCAGAAAGGTTTGCATCCTGATGAAACACATGGGATTCGTTAGCTTTACCATCGCCATTTGCATCAACGAGAACGACGATGCGGTCACCTTTAGCGCGACGGAAAGTGTTTTGTCTGCGGTAGTTTACCGCCTCTGTTAACCAGATCCTGCCTTTCTGGTCGATATCCATATTAGTTGGATTGTAAAGCTGAGGCGATGAGGCCCAACGGGTGATTTCAAGATCATCACCCAGATCAAATAAGTCGAGATCCACATTTTCAAACTTCTTTACAGGCCATGGGTAAGCATCTTTTACAGTAGGTTTTATTGAGCTTTGTTCTGGCTTAACTTCTTTAGTTGCCGGCTTTTTTTTTTCGTCGCTGACTTTTTTCGATGCTTTGCGCAATACCTGAACCATTCTACCATCTGGACCAAGTTCTGGATAAGTTCCTGGCTTTTGCTCAAATAGGCTTGGAGAAGGAAGTTCGATTTCTTCAGGATAGTCTGGGCGATTCAGGTTTTCATTCAACATCGCTTTCGTTACAGCTTTAGATTCAACGCCATTTTCAGGAACTTCGACTCTCGCTACCCAGGCGATAGTATTTAGAACCAGCTTCCTGTAGCCGTCGATTGCCCAGTTATTGTGATAATGTCCACCGACAAAACCTGCTCCACGGATGCCGTTTTTTGAATCATGGCACCAGATCAGTGCCTGTTTTTGGCCCAGTTTTTCAGCTGCTGATTTATTCCAAAATTTACGGCTGCCATAACGAATCATGTTTTCTCTTGTCGGAGTCGCCGAAGCCAACTGGTAACAGTCATTACAATCTTTATCGAAGTGCAGGTTCCAGTAAAGTTCATCATAGACTTTCACCGGCTTATGAATGCCACGCCCTACTGGGTGACCGGACTTAGCCGTAATGTCTGCAATCCAGCTTGGATTAACAGAGAAATCATCGTCATAGTAACCTCCAAGCCATTTCTTGTAGTACTTCTCACCTATTTCTTTAGTTGGATGAACGCCATAGTGCATAAACATAATGCTCATGCCTTCATTGATTTTCTTATCGAGGAATTCGTACTTGACGCCAAAATCACCGCCTTTATCGGCATAGACGACACAGGTATCGACACCATCAAAGATACTCTCATCTTCCGGCCAACCGTACCAGTGAACTTTTGCTTCTACAGGCAAGCCACTTTCATTAAGAGCATTCGCCAATAGAATTGAACCGGCTCTGTACTCGTGAAAACCGTGTCTGTGCTTGGTATTCCCCGCAATAAAAAGGATCTT
This sequence comes from Lentisphaeraceae bacterium, assembly GCA_021232515.1. Lineage (GTDB taxonomy): Bacteria > Verrucomicrobiota > Lentisphaeria > Lentisphaerales > Lentisphaeraceae > JAKVBD01. The sequence continues at coordinate 31,008 of JAJPOQ010000126.1, read as the reverse complement.
CTTGACGTCTTTTTCTTTGGCAAAAATTGAACCGCCCAAAGGACTTAACATCACAAATAAGGCAAGAATCAGTTTAATTGTTTTTCTCATTACACTTCCTAAAGTTTCATTTTTAAATGATCGAATTTTGAAATAGAAGGAAAAAACAAGTGCGATCTTAACACAGCTTTAAGAAAAAATTTAAATAAAAGATTTGAGAGTCAATCAAAGGCACTAAAGACACGAAAAGGATAGACTACTGTTGGGTGCGCCGCATTTTATACAGCAGAATCAACACTTTATTATCCCCTCCGTGTCTTAACGTCTTTGCGAGAGTAATCCTTACCCCCTAAAACCATTAAGCCAATAGATCTTTCTCGGTCCCAGTACTGTGACTGAACTTCTCGATTGGTACTCCGGCTTCCTGTAAAAGCGTTAGCCAGACATTTGCTAGAGGAGTGTTTTTCTTGGATAACATAAGACTTTCACCTAAGCGAAGGTTTAGAGCTCCACCAGATAAGAAAAGTGGGAAATCGACGATCTTGTGACCAGCACAAATGTTCGTTCCGTAAGCAATAAGACAGCTGTCAAAAAGTCTCTGCCCCTGCTCATCTTTTTTCTCTTTTAATTGATCTAACAAATAACCAAACAACTCTGTACACTTTCTATCTCTTTGCATAGACTTTTCAGTTCTTTCTGTGGAAAGATTATAGTGAGAGATACTGTGAACAGGCATGGTTATGTCCATACTATTCAACAAAGATTGTTCTGGTAGCATGTAACTGATCACACGTGTCTGGTCTGTTTGTATAGCCAGAGCGATCATATCGTACATAAGCTTGATTTCTTTTTCACCATCTATCTCCTCAGGAAGGTCAAATGGAGCCTTAGGCTTAGCTACATTCACCCAATCAACTTGTCTTTTAAGGCCAAGCTCTACCTGTCTTAACGACTGAAAGTACTCGTCCAGTTTCTCTTTATCGGTCTTAGCTATTTTTGTTGACACACCTGAAGCATTTATTCTCATCGAATCGAGAATACTTTTGCGTTTCTTGATTCGATTCAAAAGTGTCGATTTATCCTCACTTGAGGCAAAGAGCTTCTTATACAAAGCTAATGAAGAATTGATACCTGCTATAGGGTTTCCTCCTTTATCCCAAGACATCGACAAAGCTGGGCCATGTCCACCTTTGGTCTCGTTCGTACTCAAAACCAAGGAGCTGTAACGACTAGTTTTCCCTAGGTACTCTGCCGCAATCTGATCACAAGAGATGGAGTTTTTTACATTTCGAGGATTTGTGTAAGCTGCACCTGTTAAGAAAGTCAAACTACCGCAGTGGGGATTACCAGCACCAATATTCAACAGATTACCCACCAAAGAAAAGTCGTTCTTGTGCTTTTCCAAAGGAGACAAACCATCTGTTAAACCTATTTGTGAAAACCTACCAGCTTTTTCTGGATAAAATGACTTCTCGGTAAAGCCATATCCTTGGCCGATAAAAATCATCTTTTTGTTATTGTCTTTAGCTGTCGAAGCCGCAAAGCTCTCTAACTTAGGAAGAGCCAGACAAGCACCTGCTGAAACGAGAAAAGATCGACGTGAAATATTCTTTAAAATGCTCATAGTTCCTCCTTACTTAGTCATAAATATTTTTGAAGTAATGACAGCCGTGATCATATCGCGAACTCGATAATTATCTTTCTGAAGTTTCGCCAAAACTCTTTTGACTTCCTCATCATCGACAAACTCTATATCTCTACCGATACCATAGGAAAGCATCGATTCATAAATCGATTGCGCCAGGCTGTTTTTTCTATTCATCAAAGCTTTTTTAAGACCTTCAAAATCATTAAACTTTTCAGACTCAGATAAGAAGCCGCTGGCATCTACAGCAATTTTCTTAGGCTGGACTTTTATCTTCTTTCTTCTGCGTGGATCTTCCTCAACTTTGCCAAGAACTTCTATGGTTCTCCAACGTCCCAGATAATCGAAACTTTCCAGACCAAAACCTATGGGGTCAATCTTTTCATGACAGGAAGCGCACTGCGGAACTTCCTTATGCTTTTTGACCTGCATACGAACCGATTGTGGATTCTTATCGTCCGCCTCAATTTGTGGCACATTAGGCGGTGGCGGTGGTGGCGGATCATGTAAGAACCTCTCACGGATTACCACTCCTCTCAAAGTCGGTGAAGTCCTTTGAGCGGTAGTTCCCATAATCAAAAATGCTGCCTGAGATAAAACTCCACCACGTGGGTTACCCTCTGGGACTTTCACTTTTTGAAACCCCTGCAACTGACCTTTGATTTTGTAAAAGTTTGCTAGTGTATTATCAATCACAACAAAATCTGAATCGATAAGATTGTCCAGAGGTAAGTTTTCACGAGCAATAACCTTGAAAAATTCACTTAACTCTCTACGCGCCGAGTCCTGAAACTGTCCCTGAAACTGTCTTGGTAAATCTATTTCATCAAATTTCTTGATATGACTCCATTGATTAATAAAACTTGCAAGAAAAGCATCTGATTTGTCAGAAGCAAGCATCCGTGACACCTGATTTACCAAAACATTTTTATTAAAAAGTGTTTTATTTTTCACCTTCTTATAAAGTTCTAGGTCAGGAGGAGAACTCCAAAGGAAATATGCTAAGCGGATAGCGAACTCATGTTGAGTCAGTTTCTGTCTCTTACCATCATTTTTCTCTTTGAGGTAAAGAAAATCTGGAGCTGAAATAATCGCCGCGATCGGATCTTTCAGTGCCTGTTGAATACTCAGACCACTTTTTCGATCCATATTATATATTTCCAACAGCTTAAGGATGTATTCTTGATTAACATTCTGATAACGAAATGCTCTCGAAGCAAACTTCATCAAAGCCTTCTGAACTTCATTATCTGTTACCGAAGGGTTAACTAAAACCTTTTTAAAAGTCCTTTCAAAAAATGACTCTTTAAGCTTATACGGTCCTGTGATCTTTAAATTGTCTATGTAACCACTTCCCGGTGGACTTTTCATGGTTATTTCAAGCTTATTTGCGAAAAGGTTCGTCTCACAAATAAATTCATATGTTTGATTTTTACCTTTACGAGCTTTCAGCATGATCGGGGTAATTTCTTGATGATTAACAGAAACCGGCATAAAAGCCTCTTTAGCTGACTGCAGCTCAACAGACACTTTATACAGAGAACCTGGTCTGGCCTCTTGGGCATATCTAACCGGATAACTGGAGCCTACTTTTACATAGGGTCTTTTGAAGTATTCTTCTAGCCTACCTGTATTTCTTTTGTACCTTTTCTTAAAAAGCTTTGCCTGCGTTTCATCTCCAAAACCTGCTTCCTTGTAAGATGCTCCTTTTTGAAGGAGTGCCATCTTTGTCTTAAGATTATTCAATTGACTCGTTTTGAGATCATTGAAATAGTCTTCAGGATCATGCCTTTGGGTGGTAACTTTTGCTTTCTGAGTAGCGTTTTGAATCGCACTCTCTACTATTTGCTGAGCTATAGAAAAGTAGCTTTCATAATGATTCGACGTAAAGAATTGATCAGAACCATTTGTATCGAAGCCTGCTGACGCGTCAGGAGGTAAAGCATCTGTCGGGATCTCTGAACCAAATAAATCTTTTATAGAGCCAACATATTCTCTACGGCTTAAGTGACGCATAGAGATAACACCACCTGTCGCCTCAAGTTTTCTCCTAGCAAATTGCAGTTTATCGGTGATTTCACCAATGACATTCTTGAGTTCTTCACTACTTGGTTGAAGTTCATCCTCTGGTGGCATCTCTCCACTATTTAAAACATCCAAAGAATCTTGCCAAAAATAAACCGAAGCATGCTTTTGAATATCGAATTCAGCCTCAGCAAAACTTACACTGGCTTTTTTCTTTTTAGCACCGTGACAGTCTATGCAATACTTATTAACAAAGTCTTTCATATAGGTCTTTTCTTTAGCTGCTATGCGACATAACAAAGAAAAAGCTGTAGCAACAGCAATCATCCTACCGAGTTTTCTCCAACTCATATTTAAAGCTCCTGAAAATTCTTTTCATATAGAAGGGATAATTTTGAAAGGTCTTAACAGGAGTTTGAAAAAGAACTGTTTAATTTCTCGCGAAGACGCTAAGGTACAAAGGATTTAACCTTGTCAATCGCCTAAAAGCTTACTCATCGATTAAATTTACGAGGGTGTAGTAAGCTTTGTAATTCTGAAGTGCCTTGCCATGTTGGCTAATGACTTCTCTAAAGTCGAGGCAATAAACCTGTTCTTTCTGAAGTGGGAGTTTAACTGTTAAAACTTTTCCGTCCTTAGATAGTCTCAGTGAATCAATCTTAGGCAATTGCAAACCAATTTTAGGAGAACCGTAAGCTCGAGAGTACTTATACCACCATTGACTCATCCCGATGCTTTCTTTTGAAATTGACCCTGAGTCAAGAGCTTGAGTAAAAGTCACTTTGAAGCCATCTGAGATGAGTTTAATATCCTGAATTTCAAATGGAACTGTTGTGCCGTCCCAGACCACTTTTTGTAAACCAAATGACTTAGAACCACGTGAGCCCCAGCCACGATTTGTCTGACCTGCCCAAAGCGCTCCATCTGGTCCAAACTTCAGACGAATGTTACCACTCTGCAATCCAGACATGAAATCAATCACACAGCCTTGATACCGCTCTCCCACTTTTTGAAGTGAAACTCTAAAAATGTTTGAACGGGTTTGATCACCAATAAAGAACTGGTCGTCAAAGGGGCCAAACTTGCCTTTTGTCGCATTCCACTCTGGATTACCCGGAGAGTTTGCAACTTCCTCTTGAGGAATCCAAACTACAGGTAGAGTTCGTAATTTATCAAATTCTTCATCGCTCATGTTCTCGATCTTTTTCGCACTGAATTCGGGTTTATCTAAAAGGGAAATTGGATGCCCATAAAACTTTCCATCTTCGAGATGATTCAAAGTAGATGTCGGAACAAAATCACCTTGATTATCAGTAAAAAACAGTTCACCAAGATTATTCTTGCCGACACCGGCAGGAGATCTCAAGCCTGAGGCAAATGGAGTGAATTTACCACTGGGACTCACTTTATAAGCCCAACCACGATAACCACCTTCAGTCGCCATGGTACTGATTCTAAGTCCTGGCACATTTCGCCCTGCAGCAAGATTTAAAGTGCCTATGTAGTTTCCGTCATTATCAATAACTCCACCAAAGTTAAATTCATGATAGTTATTATGAAACTCAAAAGCATTCGTCAGGTTTAGAAACAAATCTGCCTGACCATCTTTATCGCTATCTACAAGCTTAGTCATCTCGGCTTTCTGAGTCACGATAACTGACCCGTCTTTATCAACTACTAAACCACAAGGTTCCTGTAAACCTGAGGCAAACTTAGACCATACTCCCTTCTTAAGGATCCAAACATCACCATAGCGTGTGCAACAGTATATTGATCCATCTTTTGTTATATCTAAGCCAGCAATATGAAAAAAAACATTTTGCGGAGTTTCAATGGTCTCAATTCTATACCCCTCAGGAGTCGCAGCGAAACAAGCTAATGATAATGAGAAAAGAACTAAAAATACTTTCATCACTTAACCTCCTCAAACGGAATTGAGATTTGAAAGAAGCTCTGATTTTGCGGTGTAAATATATGGCCTTCCCTCTTTCCAAAAGCGCCAATAAAGTCTAGCCCATTGGGCAAACTAAGTTTAAAATCAGGTTCTATCGGTGAACTTGAAATGTAATTAAAGACTAGTTCTTGGTCGTCTAAAAAGCTTTCAATACTAAGCTCATCAGCACCATACCTGTAGATGAACTTTGGGCTTGGTTTATTTGCATAACCAACAAACTTTAACTGACGCTGTTCTCCATCTATTAACAGCTCAATACTCTCTGATAAATCAAATAACTGTTTACCAAGAGTCTTAGCAGCCTGTTGCCCTCTCGCGTAGATGTTTGGACCTATATCCAGAGATTTCCCAGACCACACGGCATCTATAGAGCCATCTTTGGGGTTTATAGCATACGACAAGCGATCCTGATGATTGACGATAATTGAACCTGGTGGAAGTGCTTGAATCCTTTTTCGGGTAATGGTGAAAGACTCATTTGCTTTGACGATATGACTACTGGTCATTGACTTTTGAATAGACTGACCAGAAATGGGTATGTGTCCCTTACCTTCTAGATCAAGTAATAACGTTCCATCTTTGAAGTCTTTAATATATCGAAATTCGAAATCATGATAGCCCTCTACTAATTTTAGACCCGCTTCAAATCGAGATTTGTCTGTAAATTTTATGTCCAACTTTTTATTATCAATAAGGATCTCAAAACCATTTTGCTGACGTATAAGACCTTTCAACGTGTAATCTCCAGCCAAGTGTTCTGCGATGAGAATCGTACCTTTGAAGCTTAAACCAAACTGATCTACTTCCGGCAGATTGAGGTTTACTCTAGGAAAATTTAACTTGAGCTGTTTATCTGGCTTTTGATTTTGCCAATCTAGTTTGGTTTCAACAGTCACGTTATGGTAAACCTTATACTCCATCGATCGAAGTCCGTGTTGCCTAGAGAGGATAAAGTCTACAAGGTCACTTATTTGTTCACTATTAAATACTGAACCAAAAGCAACCATGCCTTTTTCTGGAAAGCCCTTTTCTATGGAATTTATAATTTGCTCTTTCGAGCCTCCATGAAGCCATTCCACATCTGTTAATTTAGGACCTGTAGCACCTTCCAAGTTCTTACCATGACAAGCAAAGCATACAGATTTATATAAACTCTCTCCTTCAGAAATATTCTTTGCTGATAAATTGATGGTCAAAAATACTAAAAATATCCAATAAAGCTTCATAGACTTCTTCCTAAAATTTTCTAATAGAAGGAAGGATTGGGCTGAATCTTAACAGTAATCAACTCAGAAAAGGAATTTATCTCTTTCTTTAAGATTCGCGTTAAGGTCTATCTTTATTGTGACTTCTACTGAAAATAACAGGTGCTTTAAACAAAGGAACTTATGAATAGAATAGCCATTTTCATCATCTTACTTTTAGTGAGTCAATCATTGCTTTCTAGTATGAAAATTAAACTTAAAAATAACAATCACATAGTGTTGCTGGGAAATGGACTTGGTTCACGCATGTTACATTTCAATTATTTTGAGACGGAAGTTTATCGCAGAAATATTGGCAAAAGGCTCTTTATCCGTAATATGTGTGATGAAGGTAATACTCCTGCCTATCGTCCTCATTCAGGACGCAGTCACCAATTTGCCTTTGAAAGTGCTGAGAAGTTCTATCCTCTCTCGACATCAAAAGACCGCTGGGGCTCCGGTCAAATTGGCAGAGGCAGTTTTCCTTCTCCAGACCAATGGTTAACTGAAAATAAAGCTGACATCATTATCGCTTTTTTTGGTTTCAATGAATCATTCGGTGGTCCTAAAGGCCTAAATAAATTCAAGGAAGAATTAACGGCTTTTGTAAATCATACAAAATCTCAAAAGTATAACGGTAAATCTGCGCCTCAATTAGTACTCATCTCACCAACTGCTTTTCAGGATCTTTCAAAAACACTGAATACTCCAAATGGCGCCCAAGAGAATGCCAATCTTAAACTTTATTCTGAAGCTATGAAGAAAATTGCAGAAAGTCACCAAGTGGCTTTTGTAGACCTCTTCAGTGTAACGCAAAACTGGTACTCAGACAAGACCGCCTATACTCGTGATGGGGCACTTCTCAATAATGCGGGTTATAAAAAACTGGCTCCGGTTCTGACCGATTTAATTTTTGGAAAAGGAATAGTTAAAGGAGACGAAAAAGAAATTCACAAGGCTGTTTCTGAAAAAAACTGGATGTGGAAAAAATATTATAAAATTCCCAATGGCGTTCATGTGTTTGGTCGTCGCCATGGCCCCTACGGCCCTCAAAACTACCCCTCTGAATTAAAAAAACTTAAGGAATTGGCTGCAGTTAGAGATGAACTTATATGGGCGACATTAGTTAATAAAAAGTTTGATCTGCAAAAAGCTGATGCCAAAACGAGTCAGCTGCCGGTCATTAAAACCAACTATAATCCAAAGAATAAAAAAAGTGGTACAAAAGAATACCTTAGCGGCGAGGCATCTCTAAAAACTATCAAGGTTCCCAAAGGCTATAAAATGGAACTATTTGCATCAGAAAAAGAATTCCCTAACCTCGCAAACCCATGCCAGATTTCTTTCGATAACAAAGGCCGTCTCTGGATTGCTGTCATGCCGGTTTACCCCCACTATGCCCCGGGTGATGCCAAACCAGCCGATAAGTTACTGATACTTGAAGATACCAATGGTGATGGTAAAGCCGATAAAGAAACGGTCTTTGCCGATGACCTGCATTTACCACTTGGTTTTGAGTTTGCACCAGAAGGCGTTTATGTTTCTCAGGGGAATGACCTTATTCTTTTAAAAGATACCAATGGAGATGATAAAGCTGATTCAAAAGAAATTGTTTTTTCTGGCTTTGATGACCACGACACGCACCATGCCATAAGTGCTTTTTGTGCCGACCCTTCAGGTGCCATTTTAATGGGAGAAGGTACTTTCCTTCATTCTCACATTGAAACGGCTTATGGCCCAATTCGCAGTTCAAATGGCGGTTTCTTCCGCTACAGCCCGCAAAACCGCCGACTGGAAAGAACGGCTCGTTTATCCATACCCAACCCTTGGGGAATTGCCTTTGACGAATGGGGACAAGACTTCTTTCTAGATACTTCTGACGCAAACTTTCGTTGGATGCTACCAGGCTCCATAAATATTCCTTTTGGAGAATTTTCCCCAAACCCTGAGAATCTACTTGAACGAAAAGGCATGGTCAGACCGACATCCGGTTTAGAATTTGTTTCCAGTCGCCACTTTCCTGAAAATGTTCAAGGAGATGTCCTCATTAGTAACTGCATAGGTTTCCATGGCACCAAGCAACACCAAATTTTTGAACAAGGAACTGCATTTAAGTCAAAGTTTAGGCAGGATCTTATACGAGCGACTGATCGAAATTTTCGCCCGGTTGATATGGAGTTTGCACCGGACGGTTCACTTTATCTGGCAGACTGGCACAATATGCTTATCGGTCACATGCAACACAGTACGCGTGACCCGAATCGCGATCACACACACGGCCGTATTTATCGCCTTACTTACCCTTCCAGACCTTTACTAAAGCCAGCCAAAATAGCCGGAGCCTCTATAGAAGAGTTACTTGAAAATTTAAAACTTCCAGAGTACCGAACCCGTTACCGTACTCGCCGTGAATTACGAGGAAGAAATACTGATAAAGTACTGAAGGCACTAAAAGTGTGGATCTCAAAATTGAATTCCAATCAAGATAATTATGAGCATTGTCTGGTTGAAGCTTTATGGATTAGTTGGGGTTTAAACAAGGTGGATAAAGTTCTCCTACAAAATCTACTTAAAGCAAAAAACTATAAAGCACGCTGCGCTGCAGTCAGAGTTCTGAGATATACCGATCTGCATAACAAGGCAGAAACATTAAAGGGAGCTCTTAAAGATACTCATGGCCGGGTCAGGCTTGAAGCCATGGTTGCCACGTCCTGGCTACCACAGCATGTAGCTTTAGAAGTAATGAAGCCCTTCAACCCAAAGGTAAATATCGATAAAACCAGTCAGACTGTATATAGCACTATCATGAAGGTGTTAAGCAGTCAAAGCCTTCAAATCACCAAGAAAAAAAGCTCTACCTTAAAAGGTCATGAACAGACATTTTCTCTTGGCCGCAAAATCTACCGAAAAGACGGTCACTGCGGCACTTGCCACCAGGAAGACGGTCAAGGGTTACCAGCTGCTCACTTTCCGCCACTTGCTAGTTCTGAATGGGTAACTGGTAGTGAAGAACTGCTCATCAAGATCGCCTTACATGGTATTCAGGGGCCACTTACAGTAAAAGGTGAAAAATATCCAGGCATGGTTCCCATGGCACCCTTTAAACATTTAAGTGACAGAGAACTTGCTGCCGTTCTCACTTATATAAGGAACTCGTTTGGTAATAAGGCTTCAGTCATTAGCCAAAGTAAAGTCAGAAAAGTCAGAGCTCTGACTAAAGGGAAAACAGGCTTTTATACAGCGAATGAGTTACTTCAGGACAAAGTTAAAAAATAAAGGACAATATGAAATCTTTCATCAAGGCTTTTTTTATGAGCCTCATACTATTCAAAACTCTCACTTCCAGTGCTGAAGAGTTTCTTACTTATGAAGGAACCAAAGGACCAGGCTATGGTAAACATATTGTTTTTCTAGCATCTGATCATGAGTATCGATCAGAAGAAGCATGCCCCGCTCTAGCGAGAATATTAGCGAAAAATTTTGGGTTTAAGTGTACTGTTCTTTTTGGTTTGGATGAAAATGGCTACATCAAAAATGGTTCAAGTTATATTCCCGGAATGGAAACCTTAAAGACTGCCGACTTACTCTTCATGAGTCTTAGATTCCAGGATTGGAATGTTGAACAGATGGAGCACTTTTTAACTTACCTTGACAAGGCTAAGCCAGTCATTGGCTTACGAACCTCAACGCATGCTTTTAGAATCAAAGGCAAGAACAGCAAGTACGCAAAATTTGACTGGCAACACAAAAGCGATGATGAATGGAACAATGGTTTTGGTACTTACATGTTTGGTATCGGCTGGCAAGGCCACCATGGTGCCAACCATAGTTCATCTACAAGAATTGATGTCATTGAAGAGCAAAAGAGTCATCCAATTTTATCCGGTGTTGAAAAACCATGGGCCTATTGTGCTGGTTATATGGCTAACACACCAGCTGATTGCAATATATTAGCAATGGCCCAACCTCTTAAAGGAATAAAATACGATTCCCCCGATGATAAAAAGATGCACCCTGTTCCTGCAGCGTGGACGAGATTTTACACAACTGATGCTGGCAAGAAGGGAAAGGTTTTCTGCACAACTTACGGTTCTTCAGACTGTATCGTTAATGAATGCTACCGTCGCATGCTCATAAATGCTTGCTTCTGGGCACTTGATTTAGAAGGAATAATCGACTCTAAAAGCGACATCGACTTTATAGGCCCATTCAATCCTACATTTGCCTTTAGTATGCATTATAAGATCACATACAACGGAGTTAAACCTCTCGATATGGCCGGTTGGAATACACCAATTGCCAGACCAAAAGAAGTACTTAAACAAATCCCTCTCAGAGTTCCCAGAAAAAATAAGAAATAGTAGATTATGGGATGACGGTGAACTCTTTGTTAAGGTCTTAAAGTATAAAATTGTCTTTAAGCCAAAAGTCAACAATATACTTCGTCATCCCCCTTTTTTCAGGGCTTTAGTAAGCCTGCACCTTTGATAAACTGAAAATTATCTATGTAGAGTGGAATACCTTGAGATCCACTTATACGAACAACTGAAAGCTTCTCTGAGCTCAAAGATATACCGCTCGCAACTAATGGTTCAAAACCACTTAACTGAATAATTCGTTGACTACCATGTGCCTCCATATGAACGCTATACCATTGGTTTACTTTGAATGGGCCGGATACTGACTTCAACGGTGTCCTCGTTATGTTTTTATTTCTAGCATCTTGAGAACATTGTAAAATGGCCTGATCACCTTGAATGATCAATTTGAAGCGGTGATGCCCCAGCCAGAAGTGGGCAAAGTCTACTTTTGCATCAAACTTAAAATCAAATTTCATCAAAAAGCCATCCGGACATTCTGGTATTCGCATTTCTAATCTTGGGCTCAAACCTGAATGTTTACCTGGGTGAGATTTTTGATATGCTTCTGATGCTGGACGACCGACAAATGCGCCATCAACCACTCCCCATCTTGTACCATATCTTACCCAGCGTTTAATCTTCTTAGATGACTGACCAAAGGTTTCAGAGATAACCGTCTGCCCCACTTTTATCAAAAGTGGTTCAAACTCCACACCCGATCGGTTTCCCACCTTATCTTCTGCATATATAAATGATGTTAATGCCAGCAACAAAAATCCGGCTGCTATGTGTGACCATCTAAAATTAAACATTCTAAAAACTCCTTTTGGTAAATCAATTAGTATCTCACGGTATCTGTGAGACCCTCCAACTTTCATGAGAATCCCCCAATGGAAGTAGTTTTGGCAGTTAAATCTTAACAGCAATTTTTCAAATAAGTTAATGTTCTGAATTACACCAAGAAGATCATATTGGAGAAAATTTGAAGCTATGTACAAACAATTAGAAAAAAAAATGACTTTTGCTATTAAGATTATGCTTTTTGCCCACTTCTATTTGAAACAACACTATCTTAGTAGAGGTTAAAAATGAAGAATAAATTCACTCTGATTGAACTTTTAATCGTAATCGCCATAATCGGCATTTTACTAACATTGCTAATGCCCTCTCTTGATAAAGCTAGAGATAAGTCACGTATGGTTGTTTGCATGAGCCAATTAAAACAACAAAACGTTCCTCTGTATGCCTACAGTGCAAACAACGGAGGTAAATTCCCTTTAAATCACAGGTTCAGCAGAACTATTGCCTGGGGGTATGATGACTTCTTAGCAGGTTATGATGGTCGCGATAGTTTAACTCAGAACCAAATAGATTTAATGTACCTAAGCAACGCCGACAATACTCTTTACTTATGTCCTACCGACACCACAGAAGGTAGAGATGGAGCAGCTAAAAGATCTTATGCCCCAAATTATTATCTCGAAGGAAATAGTACTTATGTCGGAGTCATGGGCAACATTAAGAGATATGTTTCAGAAATAAATAAAACTTCAGAAGTTATTAGCCTTTCAGAAAGACTTAATGGTGTTCAACGCATGGGTTTTTGGGGAAATGTTAATGGATTCTCACAGTTTAATGTTTATTCACTTAACTCTGATACAGACCCAATCCCTCATGGTTCTGAAGCTAACTACTTATTCGTCGATGGACATGTTAAAACTTTAAAGTATCCAGAAACTCTTGATGGAGATATGTCTCATGCTAGCACACTTGACTTTACAGGTACTATGTGGGATGCCAATAAGGATTGACACCCCAATAATCCTAGTTAGAGCCGATCTTTGGGAAGGCTCAGTATGAGTGCCATGACTGATAAGGCGCTACGTAAAAGACTTTCTTCTCACCACATCCATCTATTCTTTGAAGCTTCCTTCTCATAGAAATTGTAAGCACCAACTAAGCTATAAAAAATACCACAACCAAACGAAAGTGGGATTTAATGTGCGTTCAAGTGAAAAGTGTTATGAGATAAAACTGCGCTCAGGCCCCGTACTATGCCCAAAGTTTTTAACATCGATTCCCATTTCCTGGAGAACTGTTAGCCAGGCATTACTCAGTGGAGTGTTCTTATGGCTAGGACGAACATGCTCACCACATCTCAAGTTCTTGATTGCCCCACCTGTTAGCATAAATGGCACATCATTTATACCGTGACCAGATCGAAGGTTTGTGCCGTAAGAAATTAATGAATTGTCAAAAAGACTTTTGCCATCTGAGTCTTTTGTCTTTTTAAGCTTTATGAGAGCATAGCTAAGAAGACTCATATTCATAGCATCTCGCTGCATGGACTTCTCGGTCATATCCTGCGAGGAGTTATAATGTGACAGTTGGTGAATATGATTGGTAATCTTCATGCTGTTTAACACAGCTTGATTTGGCTGTGTAAACGAGACAACATTTGTTTGTCCAGTTTGTAGCGCTATGGCAATCATATCATACATAAGTTTGATTTCTTTGACGCCATTTATCTTCTTAGGGTCAACGCCTTTTTCTCCACTGTACCGAAAAGTAGCTTTAGGTTTTGGTACATCGATCCATTTGAGTTCTTTGGCGATATCCTGCTCAATTTCACGAATCGATTGAAAATACTCTTCAAGCTTTTCTTTATCCGTTTTTGAAATTTGTCTGGAGAACTTCTGACCATCCATCTTAACAGAGTCTAACACACTCTGCTGTTGTTTGATTTTGACCATCAACTCTTCTCTACTTTCATTACCACCAAAAAGCTTTTGAAAGAAATCAAAAGAGTTATTCAAGCCTCCTATTGGCGCTCCGTTAAAACCCCAAGATAAGCCATACCTTCCATGTCCATCTTGATAAAGTCCGGCATTTAAAACGATATTCTTATACCTAGATTTTTTACTTAAGTACATACCTGCCAAAATATCACAGGAAACGGTTCCACCCGTTCTCAGAAAACCATCACTGCCAGCGTGAGTTCCGAACCAACCGATATTTTTTAAGCGGTCAACCATGCAGATGTCATTGATATGCTGACGGATCGGCTCCATGCTGACAGGTAGTTCATTATCCGCAAATCGCCCGGTAAAATTTGGAAAAAAGCCTTTACTGGTAAAACCGTAACCCTGACCAATAAAAAGCATCTTCTTAGATGTTTCGGGTTTCCCCTTTGTTACTGCCTCCAGACTTGGGAGAGCTAAAATTGCTGTAGAAGAAACCAAGAATGATCTTCTGGAAATGTTTTTCAAAATGCTCATAAATCTCTCCTTATTGGGCTCTGAATATTTTCGTACTGACGATCTCGAGAATCATCTCTTTGAGTCTGTAATTATTCTTTTTGAGGCGGACTAAACTATGATGTATTTCTGCCTCATCGATAAACTCTATTTCGCGACCAATGCCGTAGGAAAGGAGCGATTCATAAACTGACCTTGCCAGTTTATCTTTCTCTGACATCAAAGCTTTTTTAAAACCTTCAAGATTGGTAAATGAGTGTCTTCCATCGATATGACCTTCGATCTCTACAGGAACAAACTCTTGTGGGACATAATTCCAACGTATCTTTTTGATCTTTATTCCTTCTTCGGTTCTGTATTTGCCATAGTGATCAAAATTCTCCAGACCGTAACCTATGGGGTCAATCTTTTCATGACAGGAGGAACACTGCACCACCTGTTTGTGAAGATTTACTAATTCACGGACAGTCTGTGTGCCATTCTCCTGAGTCTCCAACTGGGGAACATTTGGTGGCGGTGGTGGTGGTGCATCATTTAAAAACTTAGTTCTGATGACTGTACCACGAATCGTGGGAGAAGTTCTTTGACCGGCGGTGCCCATCATTAAAAATGCTGCCTGAGTTAGTATTCCACCACGTTTGCTGTCTAGAGGAAGCTTTACCGATTGATAGCCTTTGAATGTTCCCTGGATTCCATAGTAATCAGCTAAGTATTGATTGGCTATGGTGAAATCTGAATCGATAAGATTGTCTACTGGCAAATTATTTTTAACCAAATAATTAAAGAACTTTAAAGGCTCAGTCCTCGCAGCTTCCTGTAGAGGTTTACTTATGCCACTTGTTTGAAAGTCGATTTGATCAAAGCGACTTAGTTCCATCCATTGCTCAAAGAAATCACTAAGGCCTATTTCACTTCTCTCTGAGTAAAGTAAATGATCAATTGCTTTGGCCAACCCTCTCTTACTATTTAGATTTTGCCTTGAGGCCATAGTTAAAAATTTATCACTTGTTGGGGCTCCAGTAAGGAAAAAAGACATCCGAGAAATAAATTCTTGGTTCGCCAGCTTTTGACTCTGATTCATATTATGTTCTTTGATGTAAAGAAACGATGGCGAGCTTAAGACGGTTGCTATACATACCGCCAAAGCATCTGATCTTGACTTACCATTTTTGATACCATCGTTATATATATTGGCCAATGAGTCAATGAACTCAGCTTTCGGTGAAGAGTTTCTGAAGGCTTGCTCGGAGAATTTCCTCAATGAAGATTTTATTTTAGAAGTCGATATATCTGAATTAATGACCTCTCCAAAACATTCTTCAAATAAGGATATTTCTGATTTTAATGGAATCATTTCAAGGTAATCGATGTAAGCTCCAATTGCTGTATGTGTGGTAAAAGTTATTTTCCCCTGTAGTAGATTCGCATTGAAAGTAAACTCAGTAACGTGCTTCTTGCGATCTTTAGTAAACTTTACTCTCTCAACATTCTTATCACGTAAGTTATCCATAAATAACAATTCTGAGTAAGCGTCTACAGTACCAAATGAATGAACTCTGACTTTATAATTGTAGCCTGGAGATGCGCCAAAGTGAGTAATCACACTACCACTAGCAGCGATTTTATGGTTATTATCATTTAAATATCGTATATCTCTGGGCAGATTAATTCGCCCTATTTTGCCTTCAAAATTTGGTTGGACAATTTTTCTTATCTCAGCTTCAGTCATCCCTTTAAAATCTTCCAGCTTAAGTTGGCCTTTGCTATTTCTTTCAAAGAAGTTCTTAGATTGACCATTTTTCCGTGGCTCAGGATCTTTTCTAACTATTTGATTATTTTTACCTTTTAACTGAATTCCTTTAATAGCTGATTTAGCAATCTTCTCGCCAAGATCAAAATACATGCAGTAATGGTTCGAAGTAAAAAACTGATTCTTTCCATGAGTATCGAGTCCTTCATATTGGTCAAGAGGAAGAGCAGTAGTTTGAACTTCGGCGTTGAACAAATTCTTTATACTACCGCTGTACTCTCTTCGATTAAGGTGGCGCATAGTAATTGTACCACCAGTAGCCGCTAATTTTTTGCGAGAGCTCTGGAGCTTATCGGTTATCAAACCTATTACTTTGGCCATTTCTTTATCAGAAGGCTGAGTTTCATCTTCGGGAGGCATCTCACCGGTATTTAAAACATCGAGAAAATCCTGCCAATGATAGATAGAAGCATGGGTTGAGAAAGTAAAATCGGCGTCATCTAAGCGAATTTTGCCTTTCTGTCTTTTAGCATTATGGCACTCAAAACAATACTTTTCGGTGAAGCTGTGAATGCTAACACTATTCAAATCGAGCTTAGTCACCTCATTCGCGACTAGTTCATTTTTAACTTCAGATGCATCTACCACTTCAACTAATACAGCTTGTGACTCCAAAACTTCTTTAGCAGATTCTTGTTCAATAACTTCAATCTTTTCATCTTCTCCTGGTGCCTCTGAAACTTCTATAAGCTGAACGACTTCTTCTGCAGGTGCCCCTGAAACTTTGGCAAGCTGGATAAGGTCTTTATTAATATCAGGTTTAAGGCTAAGTTTCTTATTTATTTTCTCATACTGTTCCGGACCAAAAATACAGCCGACTAAAACTAGTCCTGAAATCGCCACAAGTTTACGAACTCGCTTTGAACGATCTCGAGTCTGGCGTTTGACTCGACGCTTATGTAAATTCTTAGCAGACTTACTATTTTTCTTACCAAAAGTCAGAACCTTTTTTTCATTAATCGGAGATTTTGCGTCATCGCTAATCAATACAACGAATTCAATTCCTCCTAATTTGATAGTATCAAAATCGGCAATCGGTGACTTCTTGGCAATCTTCACTCCATTGACTTCCACACCGTTTGTACTCTCCAAATCAAAAAGAATCCACTGGCCATCCAGATTAACGGCATAACAATGTCTTGCTGAAATACCCTGATCTGGAATGACCAGTAGATTTGTCTCGTCGCAACCTATAGAAACCACACTCTGATCGGTCTCGACTTTTTTCCCCGCGAGAGAACCATTTAAAAATACAAACTTCACTTTTGGACCTCTCTACCAACAACACAACTATAAAAACACATTCTTCAATCCTGAAATTTTCTAATAGAAGGATGAAATAAGAGTGGCCTTAACAGGAGTTTGTGAAAAAAATGGGCTAAAATTTTACTGATTATTAGTCGCTAAACTGTTTTCTGAGTTGGGCAACTTCTAAATATAAACTCTAACATCACGACCTGATGAGCCAGATACAACGATGTCTACTTTTCCATCTTGATTGAGATCCTGCATATCCAGGTCATAACCTTTCTGATTTTCAGAGATGATGCGTTTGGTAAAGTTCGCCTTACCATCATTTTCATACCAAACTAATTGTTTGGCGCCATTATCTGTTGCAACCATATCCATGTCGTCATCGCTATCTAAATCCACTTTAGCGAAAGCATGTGGCCCCTGAATCGTAGGATCAATTTCTATAGCTTCATAGTTTGGACCTTTAAACAACAGTTCCCCCAGTCATGACCTCGACTAGCAACCATGCCCATATCGCCATCACCATCGACAACTATGAGTCGACTGTGAATAGTGCGCTTAAAACCATCCGGCATAGTCTGAACTTTTTTAAGCTTTTACCCCGGCCCTAAGGCTAATTGAAGGGATCCAACACCAGTGTAAAGAACGTCTTTGTGTCCATCCTTATTATAGTCCCATGCACGAGCCAAATTCACAGCATAGCCATTGGCTATTTCTATTTGTTTAAAGCTAATTTCTCCAAGAGAGGCAGAGCTACAAAAAATAGTAAAAACCTCATGAGCATTCCACATTTTAACTTGAGCTTTTTGCGACTTCATCAATCCAGTTCCTCGCTATGAGCTCATGCCCTTGCGGTAGAGGGTGAACGCCATCCCATATCCAGTTTTCAGCACCAGAGGTAGCTGTAGCAGCTGTAAATACTTCCTGTGTTTTTATATGCACCGCGTTGTAGTCACGAGCGAGTGTCGTCACAACTACAGCCATTTTATTTATGGACTCAGCAAACCTTTTCAATTCATCTGGATTATTTACAAAACGGCCTGTTGGCAGAACAAAAGGATTGAGCAAAACAACTTTTAATTTTGGATTTTGCTTAAGCGTACTTTCTAAAAGATAACGATAATCAGATTCCCACTTCTTCATATCAATGGGAGCCCCTTTGGATTTTACTATATCGTTAACTCCAACCAGAATACTTAGTAAATCCGGTTTCAGATCAAGGGCATCTTTTTGCCAACGCTTCTTTAAATCCTGGACGCGGTTACCACTCATGCCGCGATTGAAGAATTCGAGCTTTGCTTCTGCCAGGTCAACACCTAATCGCGAAGCAATGAGGAAGACATAGCTATGACCTAGATAATGATTCCTGTCTTTTTGATTTCGTCCCCATTTCATATCGGTAATGGAATCTCCCTGAAATAAGAGGCGGGTGCCTTTCGCGAACTTTGGCAGCTGATAATTGTAGCCTTGATATGAAGCTTCTCTCTGAGAATGGCTTTGACACGAAGCAAATGCTCCGACACTCGCAGCTGCTAAAGATCTTTTTAAGAAGTTACGACGGTTATTCATATTAGTTTCCTTGCATATAGTCTGGATTTAAAAGAGAAAGAACTATTTACTTGTCTGTGCGATTCATTCAGTACTTAATTTCCACTTATCTGTTCTGAAGGGAGTCAATGGCAAGTCTTTTTTATTGATCACATTGCACAAAGGGTTACCGGCCCAAGCATACCTCGCGGCACGAGGAGCTTTAATTTTTTCATGCCATACTTCGATAGTATTTTTACTAATCCTTGCGTTTGCTTCCAGAAACTTTTCATCTTCGCCTGCGATGGTAAAACCCAATACTTTTTTTACATCGAACCACTTTACGTCCTGGTCTAAAGTAATGATGATTTTGTTATCCTTTACTTCATGACTCTCGTACATTGGACTTTTAAAGACAACATCAAAACCATAATCTTTAGCAAGTGCCCAACGTAGTAAACGTTTTGCTACTTCAAGCTTTCGACGAGGATGTATATCCTGCTCCTCCCCCAAATCCGTAATAACCGCTTGACCGGTGTTTTCTGTAGTTTGCATGGCAACAGTCATGGATTCTCGAATTTCTGCCCAAGGGCTATTTCCATCGCTCTCATCATCTCTACAAAAATCAGCCAATTGAGACCAGTAAAATGGGAAGTTACCAGAGTCCCATTTTTGACGCCATGTCTTGATCATCATCGGTAATAAATGACGATAGTTATAAGACCTCGAAGTATTTGCTTCTCCTTGGTACCATATGACGCCCTTTATGGAGTAATTTAATAAAGGAGCAACTCTGCTATGCCATAAGTTTGCTGGACGATGTTGACTTCCTCTGGGATCTGTAGGTTTCCTTGGTTTTCGTGGAAGTGGCGCTCCTGAACTTTTGGCTTGAGCAACTTTCTTTTCCCACTTTTTTAAATTCTCTTCATATAGAGATAAAGGCTGTCCTGAACTATACTGTTCGAGCCTCTCATCAAAACTCTTAAGATAAGCAAAGTTTCTTTCATCTGTGAGCAATACTTCTCTTGGTATCCATGCTTCTATCGCTGATCCACCCCAAGCATTATTGATCAAACCAACAGGAACATTTAAAACTCGACGCAATTCTCTGCCAAAATAATAACCGACTGCAGAAAATTCATTTAATGCTTTACCTGTTGCTGGTGTCCACACACCATCTATATCTTTAAGAGACGTTTGTGAAGCACCTGTGCTGACAGTTACTATTCGAAGCTGGTCATCTTTAGCCATCAAAACCTCAAGATCACCGTCAACAGATTTACCAATATTCCACTTCATATTTGACTGGCCAGAGCAAACCCAAACTTCGCCAAAAAGAAGGTTATTTCTCACCAATTTATTCTTCCCTGTAACAGTTAAAGAGTAAGGTCCGCCAGCTTTCTGGGCTGGAAACTCTACAGACCAAGTCCCTGTTTCATTTGCCTGAGTAGAGACCTTTTTACCTAAAAACTCGATACTGATACTCTCGTGAGGGTCTGCCCAACCCCAAACTTTAAATGGTATGTGACGCTGAATTACGGCATTATCCGAATACAAATTTGGCAGTGAGACATCCGCACATAAACTTGTGACGAAGCTTAATAGAATTAATAGAAAATTTCTTTTCATGATTTTAACCTTTGTTCTTTGAGTATTTTGAGACCTAAGTCCCAGTAGTGATTCTAAGTAAAAATGATCTGAAGCTTACCAGGCTGGGACAAGTTAAGCTTTTGAAAATGAGCAGTGACTCTGTAACAGCCTCATTCTTTCCGCATCCTGTCTTTCAAGGCTAACTCTTTATCGTAAATCACCCCTGGCTTGACTTCTTCATGAGCTTCACTTGCTAAAGAAATCAACTGATTTAGTATCTCTTTTTTCTCTGAAGCCAGATTATTTTTCTCTTCTTTATCGTTCGAGATGTCGTAAAGCTCCCAGTCTGCCTTTTTGCCCTTGTAGGCTTTCCACTTACCGTAACGGATAGCAACCTGCCCCATATATTCCCAATAAAGATATTTATGCTGTTTCTGCTGTCCTTTTTGAAGTAGTGTTGGCAAAATCGATAGGCCATCTGCCTTTGGAGACTCTACATTCGCTATATCCGCTAAAGTCGGCATTATGTCTGGGTAATAAAACATATGATCACTCACCGAACTGGCGTTAATTTTTCCAGGCCAACGAACGTACATCGGAACTTTTAGTCCGCCTTCATAAAGTGAACCTTTACCAGCGCGAAATCTTTCCCCAGTGAGTGGGTTCCAATTGGGTGCGAAAAACCCATGCGGACGATCAGGAGTTTTAAAGTAATCTTGCCCACCGTTATCTCCTGAGAGAAAAAACACAGTATTCCCATCGATACCTAACTCTTTTAGAAGAGAAATGATTTCGCCAATCTGGCGATCGATCATATGCATAAAAGCGGCATATGTTCTGGCATCGGTATCTCTTCTCTGTCCTACTTTCCAGGGTTTATCTTTAAATAATTTCCAGGAAGGATCGTCGGCATCGATTCCCCAGTGGCCGTGAGGTGGAGTCCATGGTAAGTAACAAAAGAAAGCTTTATCCTTGTTCTTTTTGATGAACTTCAAAGACTCTTCGAAAATAACATCCTGAGCATGAGTCTTACCTTCATAGGGATTCTTATCTTCATTGCCCTCCAGAGGTACTTCTTCACTGTTTCGAATGAGATACTTTGGATAGTAAGTATGAGCGTGCACCTGGTCATAGTAACCGAAAAATTCATCAAAGCCGTGTTTTTCTGGAATACCAGAAGTACCACGGGCGCCAATACCCCATTTACCGAATCCCCCAGTAACGTAGCCTTTTTGTTTGAGCATGGAACCCAAAGTCTTCTCATCTTCACGAATCGCAGCATATCCATTATTGGTTCGCATAGATGCATGGCCCATATGTTTACCTGTGAGTAAAACGCAGCGAGTCGGACCACAAACTGGAGCGCCAGCATAGGCGTTAGTAAAACGCATGCCGTCAGCAGCAAATTGATCGATATTGGGAGTTATCAGGTAGTCATTCTTCATATGTGAGGTCTCGAAGTAACCCCATTCATCAAGCATAAGGTAAATGATATTCGGCTTTCGTTCTGCTGTTGTACCGAGGCAAAAGAAAAAAGAAAGTAAAATCAGGAATCTGTAAAGCATTTTTCCACCACAATATTTTTATTTTTACATAGAAGGAGAAAATGGGAGAAATCTTAACAGCAGTTCTGGAAAAGGATGGAGGAATAGGAAGTGAACAGTGGACACATTCACTCCAAAGTAAAAGCGACCTTAGAATTCTTCTTGAGTAGTTCTAGGATACCTTTATTCGATAACTCTTCTGATACAATTATTTTTTCGGCAACTCCTTTGGGGATTAATTGTCTTTTTGAACGAATTTTCTCTCCTCGAATATCAAGAGTTTTCAATTTTAGTCCCTCTAAAGCTATGCCATGTAAGTTTTTATTTCCGCGAATTTTCAAATGATCTATAGGAAGAGTTCCAAAAAGAGGAAAGCGTTTACCATCCGATTTTATGTCGAAACTATAAACGCGATAATCTCCAGAAATAGATAACATCTTAGAGCTGGGGTCATAAGAAAACTCTTCTAGTTCTGAGACCTTGTTAGCAACGGTAAATACGGTCTTTACAAGCTCAAGATGTTCCTCTTTATTGGCTCGAACTTCATTATCGTACATCAAGAGCTTAGGCAATGGTTGGATATACTTGCCATTCAAATTGTGAATCATTTTCTGGATGATTTCGACTGGAGCTGGACCGCCATCGCTTTTGTAGTCTTTTATAGAAACCAAAGCCTTAAAAAGTGTTCTATTTTCAAACTCTCCTCTACCCTTTTTAAGTTCAAGTAATGCCAAGTCAAATTCCTGTCTAAGAAAGTGTATGTCACCTTTAAACTCATAAAGAAGCATCGCCGAATCATTTGCTTCTTTAATCCTCTCAAGAGATTTCATCACTCGATCTAATGTTCCTTTGGGACTACTAAAAAAATTCTGATAATAGTCTTTTTTTATTTTCGCCAAAACATTCGAAGGATCTGCAGATAGGCTTATATCTGCAAGTTCTTTTTCTTGTTGATACTTTTTTAAATTTATTTCTGCCTTAGTTCTTTCTTCTTCAGCAATAATTCTTAGAGACATCTCTTTATCTCGAGACTGTTCCAGATTAACTATAAATACTCCGATAAATATAGAGATCAAAAACACAGAGAAAAGTGAAACATGACAGACTGTTTTATTTCGTTTGTAGAACAAAGACAGCTCTTTAAGTACATTCGTTTCTTCAGCTGAAGTCGCATAGCCATAGAGATATTTACGAACGTCCTCAACTAGTTCACTAGCAGTCTTGTAACGTTGATCAATCTCAAATGACATGGCCTTCATTACTACTGCGTTTAGACTAGAAGGAATTGATTTTCCTGGGCATCTCTCCTTGGGAGAAATAACGTTACCAACTGAAGTTTTTTTTAATATCTGATCTACGTTACCTTCGATAGGAGGCAGCCCTGCCAGTAATGCATATAGTAGAGCTCCTAAAGCATAAATATCGCTTTGTTCACAGCGCTTCTTTTTGTCATTTACCATTTCTGGAGCCATGTAACCGGGAGTTCCCCTGACCTTCCCCATAATCGTCTGTCCCATGAGAAATTCATTATCAAGAAGGTCGTTATCTTGTGACTCAGCATGACCTAAATAGCGCGCTAAGCCCCAATCACAAAGAAGAACTTCACCATGGTCACCCACCTGTATGTTATCCGGCTTTATATCGAGATGGAGTATCCCCTGCGTGTGGCTATAAGAAACTGCATTACAAACTTTAACAAAGATGTCTAGCTTTTCTTCAAGAGTATATTTCTCTACATAGCTAGAAACGTTCTCTTCCAGTTTTTTGATAATATCTGAGAGTGAGTCCCCAAGTTTCAAATCCATAGTAAAGTAAGGTTTTTCATCCTCACCAAAGTCTATATCATGTATCTTTATAATGTTTGGATGATGAAGCACAGCTGTTAATCTAGCTTCTGCGAGAAATGGTCCATGAGTCTCTTCGCCCATATCATTTTTCAGGACGGCCACAGCTACATATCGACCCGTTTTTTGGTCGAACGCACGGTAAATTGTTTTCATACCGCCAGAAGCAATTTCAGTTACTTCTGTATAACGTTTTTTTATATCGTTATATTCCTCATAAAGGCGTGTACATTGCTCATTGCATAAATCTTCATCCATATCGTAAAAGTCGCTAACACTGTAGTCTAGCTCATCTGGTAGTGGAATAAATTTATTTGAGTCTGCCTTCATTGCTCATATTCCAAATACGACCTCAATTGGCGCACTTCACTTTGGAACCTTGATTTTACACGGGAGCGTATGACATAAACAGAGTTTTCAGTCATACTTAACTTTTCTGCAATATCGGTAGCATTTTTTCCTACCATGGTCATTTTAAAAATTTCCATTGCATTACCGTCAAAGTGTGACTTGATTTTTTGGACGGCTAAAGAAGTAACGTAGGCTTTCCATTCTTCTTCAATTAGCTTATCCACTTCACTTTCACTCTTAGACTCTAGTGGTAAGTTTTCTAAAGCTTCATTTTCTCTTTTGTTCTTCTTGTAGAAGTGATAAACCTCGTGGCGAATAACGACACTAAGCCAACCACGAAAATTCGAGTTCTTACGGTCTGCATCGAACTTTCCGATATCCTTCCACAGCTTTAAAAGTAGGTCCTGTCTTAGATCACCACTTTGACTTTCAGAAACACCAAGTTTGGTAAAAACCATGTTTATAAAATTCTTGTAATAGTAGACAAACTCTTCGAATGCTTCATGATCGTCTGGGTTTGACGCTCGTAGTAATAATGATTTTCTTGTATTCCAGTTATCCACTCAACACCTTTTAGCACTTAGTCAACATATTTTTAATTATAATATCTTAAATTATAATAACTTTAATTATAATACTTTTGATCATCTCATACACCTTTATTCGACGTAAGATCTAAAATCTTGCTTGAGATGAGTCTAAGAGTTTGGCAAAAATGATGATATCCTGCGTTTGCTTAATTATCTTTTCAAAAGTTTGATTACGCATTGCCAATCACATACCTTAAGGTGTAATAACCCATTTTTTTTTCTATAATAATTAGTAACTAGTGTAAAGAGCTGTCTCGAAACTCTGTTCTGTTCATAGTGAGAGCTAGTGTAACATTGTGTAACTGGAGAGATTTAGATGAGTACAACGAAAAGCAGAACATGCTTTACTCTTATTGAGCTTTTAGTCGTTGTAGCAATTATTGGGATTCTAGCTAGCATGCTCCTACCAGCTATATCTGATGCTCGACTTAAAGGTCAGTCAGCTGTCTGCAAAAGTAACTTAAAACAGCTATATCTAGGGCAACTCCTCTATCACGATGATAATAACGGCCGTGTTTTTGCCACTGAATATGGGGCAGAATGGATGATGGCAAGAGACTGGGTGAATCTTGAGAACAGTTCATTGAACAATTTTCATGATGGAAACACTGGGTTCCTAGAGCCATATACTGGAGAGGAAGACTCTCAAGTCTATAGTTGCCCTGCTAGTTCTTATGATTCAGAGTCTAGGTTTGTAAATGCCCACAAAGGCAGAAGTTACAGTGGATTCACCAGTCGGAACTGGCGACACCCGTATAGATTGGACGACATGCATGTTGTAAGAACGGGAACTGCCGATTTTAGAGACTCTTCTCGGAAGCCATTTTTTTGGGACTATTCAGTACCTTTAGATGATGATTGGTGGATGGGTACCGGCTGGCAAATTCACGGTAATAGCGGTTCGCTCAACTTATGTATAACCGATGGTTCTGTCGTATCTTCATATTTACCGGTCGCTAACTGGTCAAGGTTTGCCACTGTTAATTGGATCCCATATCTTGAAAAAGCAGTTGGTGAAAGTTCTCAATAAAAAATTTAACTACGTGTTAAGGTGATATAATTTTTGCCCTTCTATTTAAAATAGATAGTACAGGATGTGTTGAAATCGATGAATAAAAAACTTCATAACTTTACCCTCATAGAACTGCTGATAGTTATCGCCATCATCGCCATTTTATGTACGCTTTTAATCCCCTCAATCGGTAGGTCTAGAGAAATCTCCAGAAACGCTGTTTGTATGAGTAATCTAAAACAAATTTACACAGGACTACAAGCATATGTAACGAGTAATAATGGATGGTTACCTATCATGGATGATGATAATGCTGCCAAAAACACTTGGCCTTTAGCTGTCGATGAGTTTCTCACTGCTACAAAACATACTAGAATCCACCGGCATACTCAAGTGCAGTCTTCAGTTTGGACAAGCTGTCCTGGCAGGGCTGAATTTAGAGAAGGACTGGATGGCGCACCCATAAAATCAGAGGATGTTGATTACGGTATTTTCATCAAGACAAACTACAGAATGGTAAGCAATAGTCTTATGAAAGTTCAAGATCCTGCAAATAGCGGGATATTAGCAGATGCAGATCAAGAAGCTGGAAGACCTGATATAGGTAACAGTTGGTTCATGCCTGCAGATCGCGAAGATATTTATAACAACATTACCGGTAAAACGAGTAACTCTATAAAACACATATTCAGAACTAAAATGAATACTACAACACTGGATGGTGCTGTACATAGTAAACCTTGGATGTACTTGCCTGACTACACTGCAAAATATGGAACTTGGGTCAATCAATGAGCCAGGTTTTAGGTCAAATCAAGACTCTCTAGAAGTACTCCTCAGATGACTACCAAGGCACGGTGTCCGGTAGTAAAGCATAGACACTGTCGCTACCAAAGTTAGTGTGACCTTCAAAACGTCTTAGTTTACTATGTGTATACCAACGTCCACTTCCGTCAGGAAATACAAAGTTGCCGCCTTCATTACCAAATAGTTGAGGGTTTGTATCTGCTTGCTTGTCATTTAAACCACCGTTGCTTGTATGAGGCGCAATCGAAAACTTCCAGCTTGTGTTTGGTGTCCAAGTTATAGAGTCTGCAAAAAGAGGTACTTCTGGTTGATCGTCAATCCTATCTGGATAAGCATAGCTTTGGCCTGAAAGACGTCTGTTCAGTTCATCTTTGTTTCCTGTGTAGATATAACCAAAACGAACCCAGCCACCACCTTGATTGATGTATTGAGGGTAATTGTCTATTAAATTTGGGCAAGAAAGGGCTGACTCATTTCCACCTAAGTATTTTTCTACCATTAAATCATAAGTTTGTGGGTTTACGCCTCGTAGAACCTCTGGCTCGTCCAGATTTCGAAATTTATGACCACGAGGTAGTTGGCGGTTATTTTCCACGGCATACATAGTTGCCGCCTTTTGAAGTTGGGAAATATTACTTAAATAAACAGCTCGACGAGCCATTTCTCTAGACTTTTGCAAGGAAGGTAAAAGTAAAGAAACCAACAAGGCTATTATCGCAACAACTACAAGTAATTCTATCAGAGTAAACTTTTTTCATGCACAACACAAATTTAAATTTTTCTGGCAAACTCCAAGTCAAATTAAATGCCCCTATATATTCAAAAGTATTTGTTCTTAGATTTCGCAAATTTCAAATATTCCATATACCAAACAAGATTGAGCTTTATGAAAAAAAGTTAACAACTAAGCATTGTCATAGCCATCACTCATTTTCATATTATTGCTAGAGACTATAGTCCATTCAGCTTATGACTCTTGATAAATATGTGTCTTCAAACTATTTAAGTTACTTTTTTATTTCACGAAGCATTCTCACCCCCTCCCCCCCCCCCTAAGTCTAAACTTTTTCACAAAATCGCTCTTTTTACGTCTTAGCTTATATCACGTTTTTTTATTGCGTGACAATTAATTTATAAGAATTCGCACATAAGGGAAGAGTATGACGAATCTAGCTAAGGGTAATAATAAGCCTAATAAAATTGCAACGTTCTGGTCAGAATGGCAAAAGATTAATGATGATTTGTTAATTAAATGCCTCTACTTTACAAAGAACAACTTAAATGAAGCTGAGGAGCTCCTATCGGAATCTATGTTAAAAGCTATTTTAGCATTTAACCAACAACATACACAAATCCGAAACTTCAAAAGTTGGGCTTCTCATTTAACCCGTAACTGCTTAATCGACAAAATTAGAAGCTCCATTCCAAAGTCTACTTTAGATTCACTCCCCCCATATCAATTAGCTGCACCAGAATACACTACGCCAAACCGAGTTCTTTTAAGTCAAGAACTAGAGTCACATATCTTCGCTTTCATAAATTACTCTCAGCCCAAATTATCAACAAATTGTTCATAATTACTTTTTCGACGCACTGTCTTATTCTGAGATCGCAGAAAAGTACACTATGTCTTATGAAAACATTCGTAAAATCATCTCTTTGACAAGAGCTGATTTAAATCAAAGTATTGTAGATCATTTAAATGGAAGCCCAACTCGCCAAAATAAGCCTCGAGTCCAAAACCTTTTTCCTGAGAAATTCTACCTCTTACCTCTTTAGTTACGAGCAATATAGATAGGACTTTTGCCTTTAATGTAACCCACAAGGTTAATAACAGTCAGTTTGGGAGAAATTGAAATAAGCATATGAACACAGTCGAGCATAATATGACCTTCTTCTATTTTACAGCACTTTTGACAAACCAATTCATGAAAATTAGGGCCTAACTCTTTATGTAAAACTCAAAAGAGCTCTTTTTTACGATACTTGGGTATGAATACAACATGATATTTACAATCCCATTTAGTGTAATTTAAACTTTTGTCGTCTGTCATAGACTTCTACTTTACATGATACTTTGGCGGTTCATTTTAAGGACTTTAACTGAATACTGCAAAAGTAAAACTTGGGGAGTCCACTCGGCAAACCCAGAGAGTTACCAATTCGCAATTACTACACAGAATTTACTGAAGTGACAAACCGATGTCGTAAGCACTGCGGTAAACACAGATGAACAAACACGAAAATCTCCACTAAAAATGGCCAAAAAAAAGCACTTACATTTCTGTAAGTACTTGATTATAAGTGGGCGATAGAGAACTCGAATCTCCGACCTCCTCGATGTCAACGAGGCGCTCTAACCAACTGAGCTAACCGCCCGTTAAGAAGTTGATATCCTCAACGTGCTCAGACTATAGATAGGATCATTTCTATTTCAAGGTAGTTTTGAGCAATAAATTATTTTTTTATTAAGTTCTTTTCTGAAGCTTTGAAAGAAGTATAGATTTCTACTTTTGAACTGCAGAACTTAACTGTTCGATGGACGGCTTGGTATTCTCTGAAATAAATGAAGTTATCTTCGAAAAGTGTTTTTTGTTTTGCAAAAGGTTTAGGTGTCCAGCGCCTCTGGTTAGATAGAGTGTTTTGGGCTGTGTTGCATTCTTGTATATTGCCAGAGCATGCTCACTAGAGATAGTATCGTTTCTTTCGCTATGGCAGACAAGAAGAGGAATACCCCAAGTAGATTTTAGATCTCTGTCGGGATTGTAGTCATGAAAGCTTGCGGCGAGATAAGAGGGGAAGCCTAGTACTTTTCCGACTGGAACTTTTTCAACGGTTTCTTCGGCTATTTTTCTATAAGTAAAGAGTGGGTTATCTAAGATGATACAACTAGGCTTTATGTCGTACTGATCAAGAGCAGAAAGAGCAACAGGAGCGCCTTCAGCTTGAGCAAAAATGACGAGCTTAGAATTGTCGATATCATCTCTGTTGATTATGTAGTCGATGGCCGCAAGTCCGTCTTTTGTTAAGCCCCATTTGTTTGGAATGCCGTCTGAGTGGCCAAAGCCACGGTAGTCAAATAACAGCACATTGTAACCTTGTTCAACAAAGCGATGACTGTCTTTTAAGTGGTAGCTAATATTCTTTTCACTGCTATGAAAGTGAATAATCGTAGCTTTGGCTTCTCCTTCTTTAGGAGTCAGCCACCAAGCGTGAAGTGCGACGTTATCTGAAGTTCTTATGAAGAGGTTTTCATAGTTTATTTCAAAGTCTCTAGGGTGACTATAACTGGTTTTTTCTGGGTGATAAACTAGGACATTGCACGAAGTTAAAAGCGCAAGGGCTGAAAGCATAAGTAGTTTTAATAAATTCATGTCGTTCTCTTCAAAATGGTTGTGATACAATAGTTTATCGACCACTTTGAAGAGAAGTTTAGTTGAATCTGGAGCCTAAAGTCTAGGCTTTTTCAGCTCTAGAGGTTTTTCGTAAAAACGAACGCCTTTGGTTTTTGTCTTTCTTTTGTAGACTTTGTCCGTACAAGTGATGATGAGATAGTCTAAGTTCTTCCCACCAAAGACGACGTTTGCTAGAGGCTTTCTTTGTGGGGCAGGTATGATTCCTTGGACACGGCCAGCTCTGTCGCACAGCTGTAAGCCCATGTTTGTTGCAACGTATAGACGACTTTCGTTGTCTATCGCCATACCGTCCATTTTTACAAATGGCTCAAGCCTTGGTATTTGAATGCTGGTGAACTTCTCTTGACCAAAGAGTGTACCGTCTTCTTTTATGCCAAACGAGACAACATATTGTCCATTGTACTCAGCAGTCATCAATATGTTTTGAGCTGCATTGAGGATAATGCCATTTGGAGATTTTAAGCCTGAAGCGACGACTTTTTTCTTTCCACCTTTTGGTACGAAGTAAATTTTTCTTTCACCTGGTGCCGAGAAGTAAACATCGCCTTTATAGTTGACGACTACATCATTTGGTCGAACGTTCTCAGCGAGGATAGTCATCTTTTTATTTTGATCATAGGCGACAACTCTTTTCTTATTTCTCTGACAAGCATAAAGTAAGGTTCTTCACGTTTTTCCGGGGAACGCATCTTTAATCTTCAGAAAGAAATAGAATGTGTCTCTGTATCCATAAGCCATTCTCTTAATAACTTTGATTTTATTATTCATGCCTTCCAGTACACTGGTATTAAGTGGATA
>JAJPOQ010000055.1 GCA_021232515.1 Lentisphaeraceae bacterium | reverse complement strand
AGTCCTATAACTCAATTCATACTATTCAATTATCAAAAATCTTTACTCTCAAACTGGCCCCTTATGGCCGGTTCGTTCCGTGCTGTATCAGCGACGGGCCATTAGATTATCCCCAATCTCATTTTCCGCAAACCTCTTTTTGCTAAAAAGTAAAAGTTTTTTAAGGAAAAGTTAACCGATATATCGCAACCTCTAGTAAATGATATACTTATGGCAAGTGTTAACTTATCGGCTATTTTGCCTCGAAGCCAACTTTTTCTAAAATCTCTACCAAATCAGCTTTTTGACAGTCTGATTTTTTTACTGAAACTGTCTTTTTTTCTAAGGAAACATCAAAATCTTGCAGTCCATGTTCATTCAGTGCTTTAGTTATCTTTCCTACGCAACCGCCACAGCTCATACCTTCAACCACTACGCTTATGTCTAAACTACTTCCACAGCACTGCTTCTTTTGCTTCGGTCTCAGATCATTCACTATAAAGTATAGAAATGCAGCTAATAACAAAAAAGCAAAACTATATCCCGTAGTAGTCGCATGCTCATGTATATGCAATGTGCTATTTACTTCAACTACATTTTCAAATAAATGTGCTAGACCCAAGCTACCAATGATGATCACAGATAAATAAACTAATAGTTGCCTAAAACCTAAAGCCTTATAGATGGCTCCTATGGTGGCAATATTTGTAGCAGGCCCCGCTACTAAAAATACCAAAGCTGCAGAAGTTGGCATACCAGAACTAACTAAGGCTGCCGCGATAGGAACTGAACTTGTCGCACATATATATAAGGGAACTGAAGATAACAAAACGATAATCAACAACAGTAATAGATTTGAATCATCAAATCGACCAAATAACTCGGGTGGTAACCATGTAGTTATAGCTGCGGAGATAACGATACCAATCAATAGCCAGCGCCAGATCATATATAACAGATCATTGATTGCATAATCAAAAAAAGATTTAAACTTATTTTCTAACGACACCGAACCTTTACTCTGCTCAACCGGGTTCAAATGCTCTTCAGATTTAGAATTATCTGTAAAGATAGAAATCAAACCACCGACCAAGCCCAAAAATAATGCTGAAAGAAGTTTAAAAACGGCAAAAGGCCAGCCCAACATAGATGCGCTTACAAATACTGAATCTAAGCCTGTTTGTGGAGTACTGATTAAAAATGACACCGATGCGGGATTTCCAGCGCCATCTTTCTTCAATGATAAAGCCACCGGTATTACGCTACATGAACAAAGCGGCATAGGTACACCTATAAAGACAGACTTAATGACTGCCAAAAAACCATTTCCTCCGAGGTGATTTCGAAAAAATGTATTCGGAACAAATAGATGAATCAAAGAAGATATAAACAATCCAAGAAACAACCAAGGCGCTAATTCCGCTGTTACTAAAAAGATATTCTCTAAAAACGCCATCTAATCACTCCATAAAAAAAGGCGCCTTCACGAATGAAGACGCCTGAAATTCATTTATATAAAAGTCTTATTTAGAAAGTGACTTTATATACTCTGCTACGTCAATCATAGCTTGTTCGTTTGGAAGAAGCATCGCCATAGGAGCCATCTTCATACCATTAAGATCTTTCGGGTGTGCACCACGAAGTTTTCCTTTGAATTTTTTAAGCTGACTAACGATGTACCAATCTGGAAGATTGTTGACTGGTGGAGCAAGGATGGCTGGTAAGTTATTACCTTGACCTTTATCACCATGACATGCAACACAAGTTATGTATAGAGCTTTACCTTTAGCTGCATCACCTTTAAGTGTGTGCTTCGGATCTGCTGGTTTAAGGGACTCTAGATAAACTGATACTTGTTTGATCTGTTTATCTGTAAGGTTCATAACCATCGGTCTCATCATCATAGCTTCCATATCGCCTGCAGCGCCACGAATACCATGCTTCATATTTGCAATTTGTAGTGCTGTGTACCAAGCTGGTGCACCTGCAATATTTGGAGCCTTGATCGCCATAGGGTTCAAACTCCCTGTACCTTCTGGACCATGACATGCTGCACAAGTTGCATATAAAGTTTTACCCATAGCGATGTCTTCTGGAGATGCTGCTGGAGGCTTAGCTGCTTCTGCGGCTGCTTTCTTTTCAGCTGCAATCTTAGCTTCAGTCTCTTTTGTCTGAGCAGCTAACATTTCTTTTTTCAGTGTGGTAGCTTTTTCTTTTTCAGCTTTCAAGTGTTCTGAACTATGTATCGCTGTAGCTCTAAGCTTTACAACGCCAATAGAAACCATAGCTATCAAAGCAATGGTAATCATCCAAGTTAAACCGTAACCCCAAGACTCTGGTTTTTGATCTGAGCTCATAATTTTCCTAATAAATAATAATAAAATGTAAATTCGGCACTAATATTCAGCAACCAAAAAAAAAATCAATCATTTAGACTTAAAAAGTCTCTTATTGTAGCGACCTTTGCCTTACTGCTTCAAACATACAGACTCCAGCTGCCACAGACACATTTAGACAATCAACTTTACCAGCCATAGGAATGAACACTTTAAAATCACATGCTTCTTCTGTTAAACGTCGCATGCCTTTACCTTCTGCACCCATGACAATGGCAATATTTCCCGTCATGTCTGTTTCATATATTGATTGTGTTGCATGATCCGTCGTTCCAACTAACCATACATCATTCTTTTGAAGCTTTTGCAAAGCTCGTGCCAAGTTCGTCACTTGGATAACCGGAACATTTTCTGCCCCTCCGCAAGAAACCGAAATAACTGCAGGTGTCAGTGAGACTGCTTTATCTTTAGGTATGATCACAGCATCTACTCCAGCACCATCTGCGCTTCTCAAACAAGCCCCCAAGTTGTGTGGATCCTGCACACAATCTAAAACTAACAATAAAACATCTTCTTTTTCATCTAGAAGGCTCATCAAAAATTCTTCATTTTTGACTTCTATCTTAGCTGTACTGACATATTTACTCTGTCTTGCAATCTGAGCTTTTTGCTTGTCAGGTTTATTAAATTCTTTTTTAGACATATATTTTCACAAGTTTAAATTTATTGCGGGTACACTAATGAGAATGTTGATTATTGCAATGACATGTTTATTGAGTTTGGGAAATTCGGACTTGTCGAGAAATATTGAATTTTTTAACTCAGAAAAACTAAAAGTTCTTGAAGTCAAAAATACAGGCGCCAGACATAAATTAATAACTTCAACCTCAGAGCTATCTTATTCATCAAAAGCTGGTAATAAAATTTATTCTAAGATGGGAAAAATCATCTTCAGAACTTCCGTAAACAATAGAAAAATAACTCTATACAATTATGCAACAGGGAAATCTATTTGCCGAATTGGCATAAAGAAAACTCACCTAAATATCCTGATCTCTAAATCTAAACAAACTTACAGAATTGATCTAAGTACTGGAAAGTTAGAAGACGCTGACAAAAAGTTTATCGCAAGAACATCCTTCACTGTCGGATCGCATAACAATAAGGTACAAGACATCAACAAAAAATCACTATTAACATATAAGTTTGTAAGAAGTAGTTCAGCCGGACTCATATGGAAAATCAACGTATTATCAAAAGAGTGCCGTGCAATATTAATAGCAGAATTAATATCTTTAAACCTCTAAGATAGTCATTAAGAATCCCGTAATTCCCTTGTGTCAAACACTTACACAAAAGTGTTCTAAAAATCAGATTGACATAGCCACTAGCTACGCTATTTTTGGGGCACAAAAACTTAAGCAAAATAAATCGGAATTCAAATGAACTATTTCAATTCATTACCTCTACGCTTGCAACTTGAGCAACTACAAGCTTGCCGTTTCATGGACACATCAGAATTTAATGGCACTTCAAAATTAGCTGGTAAAAAAATAGTAATTATTGGTTGTGGCGCACAAGGTCTTAACCAAGGTCTCAACATGCGTGACAGTGGTCTTGACGTTTCTTACGCTCTAAGACAATCTGCTATAGATGAAAAAAGAGCTTCATGGCAGAACGCTACTGAAAATGGTTTTAACGTTGGTACTCCTGAAGAACTAATCCCACAAGCTGATCTAGTTGCTAACCTTACTCCAGACAAACAACATACTAAAGTTGTAAATAGCACAGTTCCACTTATGAAGGAAGGTTCAACTCTTCTCTACTCTCACGGTTTCAACATCGTTGAAGAAGGTATGCAAGTTCGCAAAGACATAACAGTTATCATGGTTGCACCTAAGTGCCCAGGTACTGAAGTTCGCGAAGAATACAAGCGTGGTTTTGGTGTTCCAACTCTTATCGCTGTACACAGAGAAAATGATCCTAACGGTGATGGCCTAGACATCGCTAAAGCTTACTGCTGTGGTACTGGTGGTGACAGAGCTGGTGTTCTACTTTCTTCTTTCATCGCTGAAGTTAAGTCTGACCTTGTTGGCGAACAAACTATCCTATGTGGTATGCTTCAAACTGGTTCAATTCTTTGTTTCGACAAAATGGTTGAACAGGGCATAGAGCCTTCATACGCTTCAAAACTAATTCAGTATGGTTGGGAAACAATCACAGAAGCTCTTAAGTATGGTGGCATCACTAACATGATGGATCGTCTTAGCAACCCTGCAAAAATCAAATGTTTTGAAGTTGCTGAAGAACTTAAAGACATCATGCGTAGCCTTTACCAAAAGCACATGGATGACGTTATCACTGGTCACTTCTCAGAAACTATGATGGCTGACTGGGCTAACGACGATGTAAACCTTCTTACATGGCGTGAAGCTACAGCTGAAACAAACTTTGAAAAAACTGCTGCTGGCGATCAAGAGATCACAGAGCAAGAGTACTTCGACAAAGGTTTGGTAATGGTTGCTATGGTTAAAGCCGGCGTTGAGCTTGCATTCGAAGCTATGACTGACTCTGGCATCATTGCTGAATCAGCTTACTATGAGTCACTTCACGAGACTCCACTTATCGCTAACACAATCGCTCGTAAGAAACTTTACGAAATGAACAAAGTTATCTCTGATACTGCAGAATACGGTTGCTACCTATTCTCTCACGCTTGTGTACCGCTTCTTGAAGACTTCATGAAAACTGTTACTCCTGACCTTGTCGGTAAAGATTACAACGAAGGTCGTGACGGCTCAGCAAATAACGCTCGTCTAATCGAAGTTAACGCTGCTATCCGCAACCACCCAGTTGAGGCTATCGGTGCAACTCTTCGTGGTCACATGACTGCAATGAAAGCTATCGTTTAATCTTACTTTAAGATTTACTTTTAAAGCGTGTCTTAACAGACACGCTTTTTTTATGCTCAGCTCCCTTGAACATCAGTGCCGTTCACTTTAAAATTAATTGTTTAAAATCTTGGAGAGAGTCATGTCAGAGTTTATTAGTGCCCTACCCACAAATGTGGTAGAACTTTATTCTGAGCATGAACTACAAGAGATCCAACATAACTTATCCGAACTGATTGATTGGCAGTTTGAAGATAACAAAATCTTCAAATCGTGGAAACTGAAAAACCACAATGAAGTAATCGACTTTGTAAAAGAGCTATCGACTATTTCACAGCAAACAAACCATCACCCCGAAGTTTATTTTGGATTTAAAGACATAAAAGTTAGTTATTGGACTCATGATGTTGGCAAAGTGACCGATAAAGACTTTTCGTGCGCAAAAAAAGTAGAGGCACTGAAAAACAAAAGGGTATCAATTGAAGATAGTGGACACTTGGGCAAATAATGGATTTTCATGAGCTAGAGCAAAATCTAAACAAACTAATGAATCTTGATTCTGTTCAGCAAGATCAAGAAGCACTAGACCTCATTCAAACTATCAAGCGAAATAGTGGCACAGAGAAAAGATTCTTTTTAGAAAGTGAAAGTGCACAAGCTTCACTAACTCTTACTCATAGTGGGCAAATCCACAAAGCTTCTGGAAGTGCGATCAAGACCTTTCAGCTTGAGAGCTGTTCACTAACAAACATCAATTTTTATGACCTTATCCACCCTGATTATATTCAAGAGATAAGATACTCCACAACAAATGCGAGTCCTATCTTAAGAGAGTGCCCGATCAAAGTTGGAGACCAATACAAATGGTACCAATTGTTAATTTCATTTAACATCGAAGATCAGATGTTTAGACTTTTGGTTACAGACATAAATGACCTAAAAACTCTCGAGTCTGACTATCAGCACCAAAGTGACTTCATCGCGAAAATCATCGAACACATACCTGTTGGTGTATTTTGCCGTGAGCCAAATGGACAATTTATACTTTGGAGTCAAAAGTGTGAAGAAATGTTCGGCTACAATTCTACTCATGTTCTAAAGAGACACCCTGAAGATGTATTCCCCGAAGAGCTGTCCTCACAAATCAGTAATTTGGAATCAGAGCTTCTCGCTAGTGGACAAAGTGTTGAAAATACAATTCAGCTTAAAAATGGCGATGAGACAAGAATTATCCGAATTCTAAAAACTCCGTTTCTAGAAAAAAACGAACCTATCATGGTCATTGGTATATGTGAAGACATAACCATGAAAACAGAACTTGCTAGAAACAACGAGCTCTTACTTCTAGAGAAACAGGAAGAGAAAGTTAGACGTGAAGTAGAAAATCTAATTTCTAGAAGTGATCTAATACTCTATACATTATCACTTACTCCGACGCCACACATAAGCTACATAAGTCCAAATGTAGTTGATATAACTGGCTACACACAGCAAGACTTTAAAAACGACGTCTACCTACTCCTAAGTAGTATTGAGTCTGAAAACGATGCATATCTAAAGAATATAGTCCAAGACTCCTGCCCGATTCGCATTGGTAAAGAGTACCCATTTAAAAGTGCAAATGGCAATACAATCTGGCTTAGAAACGATGCAACTCTAGAAGTAAAAGATGGCATAAGACAACTCATTGGTACCTGTATCAACATTTCTGAAACGAAAGAAATGGAAGCAGAAAAAAATACAGCGATTGATGCAACTCGAGTTAAGTCTGAGTTTTTAGCACATATGAGTCACGAAATAAGAACTCCGATAAATGGCGTACTTGGCTTAAATAGCTTGCTCTTGAAAACTAGCCTCAATGAAGAACAACAATACTATGTTGAGCTCATTCATAAAAGTGCATCTTCTCTACTCGAAATCATCAATGACATTCTAGATATATCTAAAATTGAATCTGGAAAACTGGAACTAGAAGTTCGCGAATTTAACCTTCATAAGTTCTTAAATGAAACACTCGAAGTTATGGAAGTACAAGCCAGACAAAAAGGTCTGAAGTTTGATATACAAATCGGCTCCCTACCTTTACGAGTTGAAGGCGACTCCAAGCACTTGGGGCAGATAATTCGTAACCTTGTAAATAATGCGATTAAGTTTACTAAGAACGGTGCCATCTCAATAAAAGCTGAGCAACTTGAGTCTGACTTCATGAATAGCATTTTGAAGTTTGAAATACAAGATAGTGGTATTGGCATCCCTAAAGACCGACTCGACTCTATCTTTAATTCATATGAACAAGCTGGCGAATCAATTTCCAGACAATATGGCGGTTCTGGACTAGGCTTAAATATCTGTAAAAAGCTGATCGAGCTTATGAATGGAGAAATCTCTGTTCACAGTAATGAAAATGGAACAACATTTACCTTTACAATAAATGTCGGTACTAGCCAGCAACAAACCACCACGCAGATAGACCTACCGATTAACATTGCCGAGATCAAGAATCTCTCAAAGCCGACTGATGACAAACCTATTGAGGTACTTATCGTTGAAGATAATGACATAAATCAGCTTGTTCTTAGCGGGTTACTTAAGAAATTTGGCAACAATAAAATAACCTGTGCGAATAATGGTGAAATAGGCTTTGCAAAATTCCAGGAAAAACATTTTGACATAGTTTTCATGGATTGCCAGATGCCAATCATGGATGGTTTTGCTGCCACAAGATGTATACGAGCAAGTGAACCTCATAAACGCAATACGCCAGTTATAGCCATTACGGCAAACGCCATGACAACAGCACGAGAAGAATGCTTAAGTGCTGGTATGGATGAGTATATAACTAAACCAATTCAAGAGAAATCCCTCAAAGAAGTTTACGAACGGTTTACAAAGAACAGAAATACCGAGCCCATACCTGAGACTCCTGAAGTCAAAGCATCAATACCTGTATTTGACTTCACAAACTTAAAAGCCCTCGAAGATACAAACTTAGTTAGCCATGTTGTTACGGCCTATTGTTCTGGTATTCAGGACGAAGTCACTCAACTTATCGAAAATCTCAAAAAGTGTGATACAGACTCCACAAAATTCGTTCTTCACTCTATCCAAGGTCTATCTGGAAATATTGGTGCCATACAGGTTTCAGAAAAAGCTAAAAATCTAAGTATGCATATAAAGAACTTTGGCTTCACCAACTATGTTTCTGAGCTACAAGCTTTAGAGAAAGCCATACATACCTCAAAAAATATCGTTCAAGATTATCTAGAAAATAACAATTAAAAGTTTCCTAGTACCTAAGCCTTGAATTCTTATCTAAAGACAACAATATCCTTCAAAGAACTTAAGGATCACAATGAAAGAAATAAAATTGGTTTCATGGAATGTAAACGGCATAAGAGCTGTTGAGAAAAAAGGTTTTGTTGAAGAAATGCTTTCTTGGGATGCTGATGTTATCGGCCTTCAAGAAACAAAAGCTCATGAAGAACAACTTTCTGATGAACTCTTAAATATCGCTGGCTACAAGTCATACTGGCATAGCGGTGTCAAAAAAGGCTACTCTAGTGTCGCTCTATATTCTCGTTTAGAACCAGTTAAAGTTCACATGGGACTTGGTGTCGAAGAGTTTGATAATGAAGGCCGTGTCATCACGGGTGAATTCGAAGACTTCTACATCATAAACTGCTACTTCCCCAATGCTCAAGAAAACATCAAACGAATTGATTACAGACTTGCTTTTGGCGATGCACTCATTGAAAAAATTAAGAATGACTTTAGTGACAAAGCTGTATTTGTTTGTGGCGACTACAACGTTGCGCATCAACCAATCGACCTAGCTCGACCAAAACCAAACGTCGGCAAACCAGGATACTCTATCGAAGAAAGAACTTGGATGGATAAATTTATTGGCACTGGTTTCTTGGATACATTTCGCATGTTTAATCAAGAGCCAGATAACTACACTTGGTGGTCTTACCGTGGTGGCGCTTGTCAAAGAAACGTTGGCTGGAGAATAGACTACTTCTGTGTTGACTCGAAATCAAAAGATCGCGTTGTTTCAGCTGGAATCATGAATGAAGTGATGGGCTCAGACCACTGCCCTGTTTCTGTTAACATAAAAACAGAGAGTCTATGAGAGTCTTAATCACAGGTGGAGCTAAAAGAGTTGGTCGTCTACTCGTAACAAAGTTAGCTGCCAAAGGCCATAAACTAGCAATTCACTATAACCGTTCTGACATAGAAGCGATGAAGCTTTTAAATGAGATCGGTGGAACTGATGCTGGCCATATGATTGTCCAGGCAAATCTTGCAGACTTAAATGAAACGAACCAGCTTATTCCCCAATTACTACCTTGGGGTAAGCCAGCGATACTTATAAACAATGCATCCACTTACTTTAGAAGAGGCTTAAATAAGTTCACTAACGAAGAACTTATTGAAGATTATACAATCAACTTCTTTTCCCCATTTGCTTTAATGAGAGAATTCAAAAAGCATAGTGGCTATGGTTCAATTATTAATGTTTTAGATAAAAGAGTTAATCACATAGAACCTGAAGCTGGTCCCTACGGCCTAGCAAAAAAATCTTTGCGCGATGCAACTCAAGCCTGTGCAATGGAGTGGTACCCAAATATACGAGTAAATGCTGTAGCTCCCGGCCCAATACTGCTTCCAGATGAGAGTATTGACAATGCTGAGAAAAAAGCAAAGCTAGAAGAGCTATGCGAAAAAGTAATCTACCTTACTGAACACGATGTTCATGGAGAGATTATTGAGATTTGAGAGAAAAAACTTTTACATCATCCGTAAAACCTTTCAAACTCTTTTTACCTTTCGAAACCAATTGAGACTTGTCTTTTAGGTTGTTTGCCGTGTACTCAGAAACGAGTACTTCTCCAGCTTCTGCCATCGCACACAATCTAGAAGATAAGTTTGTCACACTACCAATAGCCGCGTAGTCTAAACGCTTTTCAAAACCTATCGTTCCTGTAGAAGCCATACCTGTTGATATACCAATACCGAGACCAAGGCCATAACCTTTCTTCTGCCAGCCTCCTACAAGCTTTGACACTTCCTCTTGCATAGCCTTTGCCATATCCACGGCCTTATCGGCGTGTTTTTCCTCGGCATGTGGAGCTCCGATAAAGCACATAAGCCCATCACCAGTAAAACGCTCGAGAGTTGCATTAAACTGAAAAATGACGGGTCCAACAGAACTGTGAAATTCTGAAAGTGTACTCATGATCACATCGGCATCGTTTTGCTCTGCAAAGTGGGTAAAACCTCTTAAGTCTAAAAACACTACAGTTATCTCTGTACGTTTATTTGAAAAAGGTGCTGCTTCTTCGTTTAAAAATTTCTCTGCAACTTGAGGAGAAAAGTAACGACGTAAGCGATTCACTTTCTCGAGCTCATCAACCTGTTTAGCCACTGTTTCTTCTAAGTCCTGATTAAACTCATCCAAACGCTTATTAACTTCAATCAGCTTTAAATTTGACTCATGTTTCTTAAGTACAGATTGAACTCGAGCCAACATTTCTATGTGATGATAAGGCTTTTGTATATAGTCATCAGCACCAGCCTTAAAGGATTTCAATAACTGCTCTAAATTACATGAAGCCGTTAATAAAATGATACCAACATTATCATAGGCCTCGTCTTTACGAATCTTTTTAATTACCTCAAGGCCACTCATATCTGGCATATTCAAATCTACTAATATAAGATGGGGGCTATGCTCTTTCAAAGCATCTAGAGTTTCTTGGCCATTGCTCGCTGTAACGGTTCTATAATTGTGGTGATGTAAAAAAGTTTTGAGGATCATAACATTGTCTGCTAGATCATCAGCCACTAAAATAGTGTGTGATCCAGAGTCATCGAAGCCTGATTGAAGACTTATATCTGTCATTTTTTCCCCAAAGAAATCTTAATTTGAAGCTAAATTATAAAGCTTTTCACTAGTTCAGGCAAGTGTCACTTCACCAGATTAGAACAAACTCTGCTTACTTTTTAGATTTCTTTTTTTGCTTACCAAACTGATACAGTTCTGACTCTGTACGAACTTCGAACATTTTCTTCGACAACTCAGTCGCAAGTTCGGGAAACTCCTTGGCTAAGTTCTTTTGCTCTCCAGGATCATTCTTAATGTTATAAAGTTCTACTTGAGCACGAAGGTTTCTATGGACATTTAGCCTTACTGCTTTCCAGTCCCCCTGTCGAAGAGCTTGTTTGCCGCCTTTCTCAAAAAACTCCCAGTATAGGTATTCATGCTGCTGCTGATTTTTAGTTTGGCCCAAAAGAGTGGGTAAATAAGATATGCCATCTGTCTTAAAAGTTTTCACTCCAGCTAATTCTGCACATGTTGGCATAAAGTCCCAAAAGGCGGACATATGCATAGAACTTGAATTAGCTTTTATTTTACCCGGCCAGTGAGCTACAAATGGCATGCGGACGCCGCCTTCATAAAGGTCTCTTTTGACTCCTTTAAAGTCACCATTTCCATTGAAAAATTCTGGGTCTGCCCCACCTGCTGGTGTCGGGCCATTATCACTCGTAAAAATCACTAGGGTATTTTCAGAGATATTTAAACTTTTTAATTTTTCTAAAATTTGACCAACGTGCTTATCTAACCTTGAAACCATACCTGCAAAAGTGGCTCGAGGCTTTTCACAACTTATATAGTGAGAACCTTTATAAGGACCTTTTTCTGGTAAATGTAGATAAGGTTTCACTGATTCTTCTGGCACATCTAAATCGACATGAGGGATAGTGTAAGCTAAGTATAAAAAGAAAGGATTCTCTTTATTATTCTCAATAAATGACAAGGCATCTTCCGTAAATAAATCGTGGCTATACTTATTTCTCAATTTTGGATTATCGGGATAAAACTCTTTTTCGCCATTCCGCCATAAGTAGTCTTGATAGTAGTGATGAGCTCGACGCTGATCAATATAACCAAAAAAGTGGTCAAAGCCTTTTTTGTGAGGATTCCCCTCATCTTCATAAGTCCCAAGTCCCCACTTACCAATACAAGCTGTTTTGTAACCAGCAGATTGAAGTAGTTCACCAACGGTTTTATCTGATGCCAATAAATGACCAGGTCCATTACCACGAACTCTAGTATTCCCCGTATGAAGACCTGTCATCAAAGAAGATCGCGAAGGTGCACAAACTGTACTACCTGAATAGTGCTGCTGAAAACTCATTCCTTCGCTACGCATCTTATCAATATTGGGAGTCTTTATGTATTTTTGCCCATTAAAGCCAACATCTGCATACCCCAAGTCATCTGCCAAAATAAAAATAATGTTTGGCTTTTCTTGAGAATTAGCCGTTAAAAACACAAACAAATACACTAAAAAACTTTTCATCAATACCTCTCTTTTTTCAGC
Source organism: Lentisphaeraceae bacterium (assembly GCA_021232515.1). GTDB lineage: Bacteria > Verrucomicrobiota > Lentisphaeria > Lentisphaerales > Lentisphaeraceae > JAKVBD01. The sequence continues at coordinate 70,782 of JAJPOQ010000055.1, read as the reverse complement.
ATATACGCTTAATTAAAGCAAACCTTTCAGGCTTCTTTTAAAACTTCAGCATCGATCATTTTGTAGTTAGTCACTAGTGAATTCTCTAATCGAGGGTTCAATACAAAGTCCGCAACTATTTGCATAACGTTCACTTTCATATCCCCAGAAGCCCTGCCATGCTTCCTAGGTTTCAGTTTTGAACCCGGAATCACAACGACTTCGCCACCAGCCACTTCTTGCCAATCGACTTTAAAGGCCTCGCAAAGAACTCTACCGAAATAAGCAGCAATAAACTGAACATAAAAAGGATAATAAAAAGAGTCGTTTTGACAGCTAATAACTTGCTTCTTATACCAATTCTCTATTTGCTCTAACGCTGTAAAATCAAAATTTAGAATCTTATTATCGTTGAAGTGAAAACCAAAAGCTTCAGCAAAAACTCGACTATTAACTTTATTATTGCCCTTCCTAAAATGAGGAATTTGGTTAATCATCATGCGATGAACAGCTTTATCCGAAACTATTTCTTCCACCTTTTTAGGTAAAGTGGAGTCGTTTTGACAAACAATAATTTTAAAAGTATGGATAAAGTCACAACCGCGCACACAGATAACCCAATTTAATAGCTTCTGATACTCACTCTCACTCCACTCTAAAGATGTACTATAAAATGCTCTAAAAGTACCATCCTCACGACGAATCATCGCAGGCACAGTAAACAAACCGTACTGCGACTCCATAACAGGCTGATACTCTAAATAGTCACCTTCTTTCTTAAATTTCTCACAAGCTTCTATTACCAACTCAGCACTTTTACCTGAAACACCGCCAAATTTTTTCACTTGCTCAATTGTAGGAACTTTTGTACCATCAACAGGTACACTTGGCCACTCTGCTAATTCTTTATCTGAAAAGCTATGCTCATCTTTCACTGAGCATGTTTTCTTCTTCTTAAAAATATCTAAAAAACTCATACCTGCTTACACCTAAATACACTCTTATTTAACGCCTAATTTAAAAAATTAAATTAATGGATTATCAACATTGATTTATTATCATTAATATATTAAAATCTTTAACGATTGATGCAATAACATCAATCTTTGGAGCATAAAATTCAAAACCCTAAAGGGAAATTATGAAAAAAAGCATTCTTACAGCAATCGCTATTAGCGCAACTGCACTTTTTACAAGTTGTGTACACATCCCAGGTGGAACAAACCTAGGTTCTGTTGCAAAAGATAAAGGAATGAAAAACATCACTACTGGTGATGGTACTTTCGAAAACTATAAAGCTACAGGATTCCATACAAGCACTGAAATCGGTCTTGGATTTGGTATCCCAGGAATTGGTAAATTTGCTGAAGTTTACCCAAAGCAAACTAACGAAGAACAAGTTGGCAAACTTGCAGACTCTGCAAAAGCTGACGGCGCAAACGCTATGATTAATGTTAGCGCACCTAAAGAAACTTACCTTGGTATACCATTCATCTTTTTCGGTATCTATCTAGATACTGCTGAAGGCACTGGTATCAAAACTAGTAAATAGTTTAAGATCCAAAATCACTAAAGTGCGCCTTTGCTCCAAGGCGCATTTTATTTACTTACTTTACGAAGTCTTTTTCACCAATGCATAAAACTCTGCTCTAGTCGCAGGATTTTCCCTAAAGATACCACCAAGTTTCGAAGTGAAAGTATGGGAGTTAACATCCTGCACACCTCTAGACTTTACGCAGTAGTGAGTTGCATCTATAACCACTGCAACATTTTCCGTATCCAATATATATGTCAAGCAGTGAAAGATCTGATTCGTCAATCTTTCTTGTACTTGTGGTCTGCGACTGAAGTACTCTACAATACGATTAATTTTACTTAATCCTATAACTTTTTTATTTGGTATATAAGCGATGTTAGCCACACCATCAATTACGACAAAATGGTGCTCACAATTCGACATGACCTTAACATCCCGAATCGTTACCATCTCATCATAATCCATCTTATTATCAATCGCTGTGCATTTAGGGAAATTTTCAGGTTGCATACCCCAGAATATTTCGTTTACATACATCTTAGCAACTCGTTTAGGAGTATCTGTTAGACTGTCATCGGTTAGATCTAATCCTAAAGTCTCCATTATCTCTGAAAAAAGGCCAGTAACCTTTTCTATTTTCTCTTGAGATGAAAGATTTGTTTTAAGTACCGGTGTCTCTTGGTTTATACCTTTCAAATATTCACTTACTTCTAGGCCTAACTTTGGGTCACTTTTTGATGCATCAAACATGCTAAATCCTTTAAATAAATTTTCGGAATAATATGATTCGTAAATATTCACTTACAACATTTTCATCGTTGTACCGATAAAATAAAAACAGATAACTTTGAATCTCAACTATAATTTAATACAAAGAATTGTAGTCTCGTTGCCGATTTAATTAATCACTACTTTTAACTGGTCGAAATGGCTGAAGCCACCAAGTAAAAGGAGCTACCTGTCTTGTTTGAATCCAAACTTTACCTTTGCCCTCAAAACGACAAACTAGGCCTTCTCCGGATAAGAATAAAGACTTCATACCACCAATAAACTCTACGTTGTAGTCCAGACCATCAGTAAAAGCGACTATATGTCCGTTATCAACAACATAACTTCCATCAACATCAATTTGAATTAGGCCGCCATAAGTATTAAACCATAAATCCCCGTGACCGGAACACCTAATAAGGAAGAGGCCTTCTTTGGAAAAAAAACCTTTCATTAGTCCTTGCCACTTTGTTTCGATGTTAACATCCATCGTAGAAGCTACATAGGCTGAGTTTTGTAAAAAAATTGTCTCATTTTCAAGGAAAACGTGTTCCATGTCACCTGGGCATCCGGGAGCTATTTGTATCTCTCCAGGTCCTTGTTGAGCTGTAAATTCATTTATAAACAGTGATTCCCCTGTTAGGAACCTACTAAAGCCCCCCCTCATTTTGGTTTTCATTTTTATCGTTGTATCCATTGTTGCCATGGATGAAGCTTCAACCTTTAAAGTTTCCCCGGCAGGAATATTAACCGTTAAAAACGCATAGTCTGGCTTACAATCAAAGTGATAGTCAAATAGTGAATTATTTTCTGTCATCCTCTTCTCCTATCGTGGTTTCAGCATAGAACCAAGACTTGATCCAAAACTGTTAGCATTATGAGACTGACACCAAACAGTCCCTTTCCCTTTAAACCTACAAACTAAACCTTCGCCACCCATTATAGCAGTTATCCAACTACCTCCAGCTTTAGTAAGTTCAAAGTTCAAAGTTTCATTGAAGGCAACTATGTGACCTGTATCGACAATATATTCACCATCAACTTCTACAGGATATATGGCTCCAAATGAATTGATAATTACTTTACCTGAACCACTTAAATTCAACCAAAACAACGAATCATCTGCTAAAAAGCTTTTAAAGCCTTGCCAATTCATATCCATATCTACCGATTCATCACAAGCAACAAATGAACCACCCTGAACTATCAAGTTTTCGCTATCCAATTCATAAGTCATCATATCTCCTGGAAGAGTGGTAGACAAGATAACTTCCCCACCTAATGCGCTCGGATTGTAATGATTTAGGAAGAAATTTTCTCCGGCTAACATTCTTTTCATCGCCTTGAGGATACCACCTTTGTTTTTCTTAAGGGTAGTAGTCGTAATTCTCATATCCCCACTCATGGAAATCATAGATCCACCTTCAGCTGTAAGAGTCTCTCCTGCATCTAATTTAACTTTTGCAGCTGAGCTACCTGGTCCGTGAACTATTTCTATATTCATTCTAAAACCCCTTTAGTACAAGTAGCCGTTGGCCCAACTTGCGAGACCATGCATACTTCTAGTTTGAATAATTATACGGCCTTTCCCTTCAACTCGAGTAACTAAACCTTCGCCACCAAAAAAACTTGAAAATATACCTCCAGCTAACTGAGTTTTCAGTTTAAGCTGCGGCTCATAAGCCACAAGATGACTTGTATCGACTATAAACTCTCCATCGACTTCTCTTTCGATCAATCCACCATAAGCGCCATACCAAAGCTTACCTGTACCACTCACCTGAAGCTTAAATAAACCTTCTCTACCAAGGAATGAAGCAAAACCAGCCCATTTCACTCCAAGCTTTAGACCTGGAGTCGAGGCTATATATGCTCCAGGCTGTAGACAATAACTGCCGCCATTTAAGTCTATCTCAACCATATCTCCCGGAGTTCCCTGAACTAGCGTGACTCTCTGAGGGCTATCTGAATTATTTGTAAATGTATTTATAAAGAGGCTTTCACCACCAAGGAACTTCTTGGCAAGGCCGCTAAAGAAACCGCCGTTAAAACTAGCTTTCATGTCGAGTTTCGACGACATGGTTGCCATGGCGTCAGACTCTGCGATTACGCTTTCTCCTGGATCCAAATCAACATTTACATAAGCAAATGCTGGCTTCCCTAGTATCTCAGTATTCATTCTTTCACCTCTTTTTCATTTCCTTCCGGCATAGACTTACTCTCGGGAGATTCTTCTAAGTTCTTGCGAACATTTTTTTGAAATAATTCATAATCAAAATTCAAAGGTTTAAAATTGTATAGTTTTCGAGTTTCTTCCCATTTATCTTCCAAATAAGACACTCGGTCCCCTAATGCTGGGTGTGTACTTAAAAAATCCAAATTCTCAGAGTACTCTTTCATCTCATCACTTAAAGACTCTTCCATAATCTTGAAAGATTCAATCAAGCCTCTTGGATCGATTCCACCTTTAACAAGGTACTCCCAACCTATTTCATCTGCATCTTTCTCATGACTGCGAGAATTTTTAAGAAGTAAAAGTTGTGAACCTCCATTTAAAATAACACCGCTCAACGCGCCAAAACCACCAACCACAGTATCCAGAACAATATACAAACCTGCGTTACTTACTAGTGTTTTCATACTGTGTCTTCTATTCACGTGAGCCATCTCATGAGCAAGAACTCCTAATAGCTGTTCAGAGTTCTGTAGCTTCAAAATTAATCCAGAGTGAATGATCATATTCCCGCCAGGAAATGCCGCGGCATTTAATGTTGAATCCTCGACTATGTGAAACTTGTACTCAAAACGTTCATTGGATGCTTCTTTCACAAGTGGAGCCAAAAGCTCACCTAACTGAGACTCAAGTTTCTCATCTTTGAGCAATCTTTTACCTGAAGTAAACTGACCAAATGCCGAATCACCAAGCTGTATTTCCCATTCTACAGGTATCTGCTCTACTGCGGCACCTATTACAGAATCCTTTTTAAACCATGCATAAGCCATGGATGTGAAGAAAAGAAAGACTGATGTTAGAGCAATTATTAGTGCAAGTTTTCTAGATTTATTAGCTTTACTGACTTGCTTATGAAGGTCGTGATTATTTGCAAAAGCCAGATCATTTAAAATGGTAAGATCTGAAGTAAAAAGCTTCCATTCGTCATTCATAGGGTGACTAATAAATAAAATTCTGTTGGATGCTCCCCCTAGTTCAACCTTCAAACCATCCAGTTGCAGGGAAACTTCTTTTTCATCATTCTCATAGTGGACACTGTTACCAACGAACTGTATTCGTCCACTAGCTTTTCCGCCCGAGAATGATTCATGAAATGCATGGCCCTCGTAAATCAAAACTTACTCCTTAAAGTTTTTCGACAACAGTATGATCAACTGCCTTTTTGACTGCACCAATAAATTTAACTTTGTCTAACTTAGGAACCTCCAAGTACTTATCAAAAAAAGCGACTTCCCCGAAGGTTTTTAGAAACTGAATATCTTCTTCATACCTTAAAACTGCTTTAAAGTTTCTAGCTCTTTTAGAAAGGCTTAAAGACTTTTTATAAATTTTCATATCACTAACGTCAATCAGTCCAAATTCTCCGGATGGTAGAACCAAGACATTTCCAAAGTGCAAAGATCTAAAATAAACCCCTTTATCGTGTAAACGCGCGATAAAGGTCGCTAAGCCAGAAACCTTTTCAGCAAGTTGCTCTGAATTATCTCTAAGAAAGTCTCGAAGTGTTTCACCTTCAAGAAGTGGATATACCACGATGTCGCGGCTTTTCGAAGGAACTCTATACACACCTTCGACTTCAACACAAGGGATCCCCATTTCATTCAAGCTTGCTGCATTATCTTCAAAACGCTTCGCATAAGGGTAAAATCTTGCAGTAGAGATAGCACGTTTACATCGGAAAATTTTACAGATCTTTCTATCTTTAGTCAGGATCACTTTATCGCCGTGCCCATCTCTTTCGAGAACTTTGCCACCTTGGCAAATCTGGTCGAATTTATCTTCGCTAATTTTTATCATGTATATCCAATGAATTAGTGCTTAAATAGCATAATTCATAAATCTATAATTCCAATCGCCAGCCAGACTCGCCGCGCTATAGATTTTACATCTTTCCCCGACATTTCCATATTTTGTAGTACTCTATTGTAAACTTAGTCGAAATTAAGCATAATTTAGGTTCAAAACTGCCAAGGGGCTGTAACAAAAGAGAGTTTGATGAAAGGTTTGATAGAAGAACTACAACATTCACTGAAAGGTGAGTTTTATGACGACGACATTACAAAAAGAATTTACAGTATAGATGCTTCAATTTATCAAATACTCCCTACTGCTATTGTAGTTGCTCGAGATTCAGAAGATATACACAAAACAGTTGCTGTTGCGGCAAAGTACAAGCTACCAATCATTGGGCGTGGTGCAGCTACAGGCATAACCGGTGGCTGTCTTGGAAACGGCGTTATCATTGATACTTCAAAGTACATGAAGCGCATTATCGAAGTTAACTATGAGGATGCTTACGCTCTCTGTCAGCCTGGCGTAATTCAAGATCAATTAAACAAAGAAGTTGCTGATAAAGGCTACTGTTTAGGACCTGATACGTCTACAGGAAACAGAGCCACTATCGGCGGCATGACTGCTAACAACTCTGCAGGTGCTCATTCTCTACGCTATGGGAAAATGGTTGATCACGTCATCTCTGCACGAGTTATACTTGCAAACGGTGAAGCTGTAACTTTTGGCGAAGAGACCGAACAAAGCTTTAGAGAAAAATGTAGTGGTGACTCATTAACATCTAAAATCTACCAGTGTGTCGACTCCATCATGAAAAATGATACGGATGCAATCGATAAGACATTTCCTAAAATTCAACGCAGGGTTTCTGGTTACAACTTAGATGAATTGACCAAAGGCTTTCCACTCAATATGGCAAAATTGATAGTTGGTTCTGAAGGTACTTTCGGTATAATCGACCTCATCAAAGTAAAAATTTCTCGTAAGCCCGCAAACTCAGTTCTTAGTGCTTTACACTTTGACAACTTTGAAGACGCGCTATCAAAAGTAGAAACCATCCTTAAATACAAACCATTTTCACTCGAACTCATCGATAAAACTGTTATTGATTTAGGTAAAAAGTCTCCACTGATGAAAGGTCAATTAAATTGGCTAAATGGTGATCCTGAAATGCTACTTGTTGCCGAATTTGATGGTTCTACTCCAGGTGGTGCACTTAAGAAACTTGAAGAGTTTTCACATAGCTTGAGTGGCAAAGACTTTTGTTATGCAAATACACAGCTCATCGATCAGCACTCACAATCTAAAGTTTGGAAGCTCAGAAAAGCTGGCCTAGGCATACTTATGTCTAAAAGAACTAATGAACGAGCCATTGCCTTTCTTGAAGATGTTGCTGTTCCACTAAAACACCTTCCTGAGTTTTTAAAGTTCTTCAAAAAACACTTTACCGATGCAGGTAAACAAATTGGCTTTTATGGTCATGCAGGTGTGGGCTGTGTTCATGTCAGGCCAATGCTCGATCTTAAAGTGAAAGAAGATCGCGAACTCATGGTCAGCAGCATGAAAGAGATAGCTGCACTAGTTAAAGAAATGGGCGGTTCATTAAGCGGAGAACATGGTGATGGACTTACTCGTTCATGGCTCCATGAAACTATGTTTGGCCCTGAAGTTTATCAACTCTTCAAAAAGCTTAAAAGTGCTTTTGATCCAGACAACCTAATGAACCCTGGTAAAATTGTCGATTCTCCTGGACCGTTAGAAAACTTAAAAGTTGATAACGAAAACCAACCAATACACTTAAACACTCAGTATCACTTTGAAGATGAAGGCGGCTGGAACTTTGCCGTCAGCATGTGCAATGGAAATGGAGAATGCACCAAGGCTGACTCTGGGGTCATGTGTCCATCATTCCAAGCTCATGGAGATGAACGTCACTCAACTCGCGCTAGAGCTCAAGCGTTAAACTATGCTTTAAACGGTGGTATCTCTTACAATGAACTTATGGGTAAAAAACTATATGACATTCTCGATCTTTGTATAGAATGCAAAGGCTGTAAAACCGAGTGTCCTTCCTCTGTCGACATGTCAAAGATGAAGTCTGAGTTTCTCTACCACTATCAAGAAAAACACGGTTACTCTTTTCGAAATCGCCTATTTGCAAATGTCAGCAAACACAGCAAAAGAGCTTCCAAGTTCCCGTCTGTGGTTAACTTTGCCAATTCACTAGGCCCTGTAAAAATGCTCTATAACATGATGGGCATAACCACAAAAAGAGAAATGCCTCACTTTGCAACAAAAAGGTTTTCCTACTGGTTACAGTCTATGAAGAGTCTTCCCGGCGAAAAAGAAATAGTTCTTTTCAATGACACGTTCAATGAATTCAATACACCAAAAACTGGTATCTATGCGAGTAATATACTAAATCAACTTGGCTATAAAATAGAGTACCCAGAGTACACTTGCTGTGGACGTTCACTTATCTCCAAAGGCTTTTTAAAAGAAGCTAAAGCACAAGCTACAAAACTTGTTAAGCTATTGCTTCCATATGCCCAACAGGGAAAACAAATTGTTGGCCTAGAACCTAGCTGCATATTAACTATTGCTGATGAATACCCTGAATTGCTAAATACTGAAGACGCCAAAACTGTTGCTGAGAAGTGCGTCACGATCGATGAAGTTCTTGCAGATGCAATAGACAATGGCAAGTTTGATTTAAACTTCCATGTCAACCAGATGGATGTTCTTATGCACGGTCACTGTCACCAAAAATCACTATGTGGAACTGACAGTACTATGAAAGTTCTAAATGCACTTCCTGGGGTAACGGCTAAAGAAATCGATTCTGGCTGCTGTGGTATGGCCGGTGCCTTTGGTTATGAAAAAGAACATTATGATTTCTCCATGGCGATCGGCGAAAAAAGGCTATTCCCTGAAGTGAGAAAAGCCTCCGTAAATACCGAGATAGTAAGCAATGGCATGTCATGCCGTTGCCAGATCTCTCATGGAGCGAGAAGGAACCCACTACATCTAGTTGAATTTATCAACACTCGTCTAATAAACACAGTTGGTTCAACGATTATTTAAGTTCACCAAGTTTTATGTTTTTATACTTAACTTGAGTTTCAAAAGCACATACTCCCAGAGGAATAGAAACTAATACTTCTGGGCGGATGTGAACTTTGCGACCGTCAATTTTCGCATCAATTATTTGCTTACCGTCGATAAATGATCTCAAGTTATTCCCATTCACTTCCATACGGATCTTGTACCACTGATTCTTTTCAAACTTCACAAGAGTCATAGTCTCATTATTCGCTGCATCCTGAAAATCAAAAGATGACAAACCACAAGTCACACCGCCCCAACCGCCTAGAATCAACGAACAGTAACTTTCTTGAACTGGAAATGTCAGACCGACAAAAAAGTCATTCCCATCTATTTTCAAGGCTTCAAATTCTACAAAGTAATTATCTCTAGGAAGCTCTTCTCCAGTCCAGGTTATGCCTGTTATAGGATTACCGTAGTCCATAAAGACTGCTCCATCCTTAACCTCAACATCACCTTCGCCACCGAAATTAGAGATCTTCCAATTTTCTAATGACACTCCATCAAACAAAACGCGCTCACTATTCAAAAAACTCGAGCAAGAATTCAAACAAAATAAAACCAAACAAAAAGCTAATGACTTCAAAATACGAGTTTTCATTTTACATCCCTTTCATGACAATTAAGAATTAAATACTTATTTCTAATCTTAGCGAGAAAAAAGAAATGATCCACTTTAAGTTAAACTAACATTTCGATAAGTTGGATATAGTTGATGAATAATGAAGTAGTTATAGCTAAAGACCTAACAATTGGTTACCAAGGTACTACCGTCATGGAAAACCTAAACTTCACCATTACCAAAGGTGAGATCTGCGTTATCCTTGGAGCTTCTGGCTGCGGAAAAAGTACTCTACTCAAACATCTTATTGGGCTTTATCCACCAATAAAAGGTGAGATTCTAATTAAAGGTCAATCTATCGTCAATGCCAAAAACAAAGAACGACAAGAGATTATGAAAAGCTTTGGCGTTCTTTATCAGTCTGGAGCACTCTTTGGATCTCTTAATCTAGAAGAAAACATTTGTCTCTGTCTGGAAGAGCACACCCAATACTCCAAAGATGAGATGAAAGACATCGCCAATGAAAAGCTAGCTTTGGTCGATTTAGCAGGCTTCAATAAATACTATCCTGCTGAAATAAGTGGCGGCATGAAAAAAAGAGCAGGACTAGCTCGTGCTTTAGCTCTAGAACCAGATTTACTTTTTTTTGATGAACCCTCTGCTGGTTTAGACCCCATAAGTTCTGCCAAGCTAGACAGACTACTTCTAAAGCTTAAAGAAGATATTCATGCTACCATGGTAGTCGTCACTCACGAGTTAGACAGCATAAACACCATCGCCAGCAAGGTTATATTTCTAGACAAAGAATCTAAAGGGATAGTTGCCCAAGGAACTCCACAAGAACTTAAAGAATCTTGTAACATCGATTTTGTGCAGCGCTTTCTATCCCGCGACGGGCTACTTAGCTAAACCTTCTCGAAGAGCCTTTATTATCTTTTCAATAACATCTTTCTGAACTAAGTTACCAAGGTGTCCTCCAGTCGGACTTATATAAGACTGATCACTAAAATTTTCTCTGAACCAGTCCAGCTGCTTGTCATCTAAGAGAAAATCATTTTCGGTCAAAAAGAATTTGAGACCTTTTACATTTTTAAGCTCACTCTCTTTGTTCCGTATATCGGATAGACTTTTTACTTCATCTTTATTCAAAAGATTTTTAGTCAGTATTTTTTTATAATAATCACTAAAACTTATTGATAACAACTTTTTGTATATGTCTTTACGCTCTTCATAAAAAGACACCATCTCATCATATTTTGTAGCAAAAATCGCGTCTTTTAGAGTCAATCGGAAGTTGAGGCCTATAAGGTATGAAGCCTCTTCTTGAGTAAAAGGTAACTTTGAAAAATCCATTTCTCCGCTAGCTAAGCCAACAAGAGCCTTAAGAGCCGCAACATTTGCAACTTTCTTGGCATTCTCAATACCTCCTTTTTCAAAAGGCGCCCTAAATAAGGAATCAACTCTATTTAGACCATCAATTAAATTGACTGGGGGGTTAATGACCAGAAACTGCTCAAACTCATTTGGCTTTCTAGCAGCCTTATTCATGGTATACCAAGCACCAAGAGACATACCTAATAGCGATTTCCCTTGAAAGTGTTCTTTACCGTACGCGCCATTCAAGTCGCTCTCAATACCGCTGAATACAGAGTCTATCTTATCTAGGTCGTTTTCAATAAACCCAGGTAAAAAACCTTTTGGTGAAGATGTCAAAAACTCCCAGTTGAATGGGCTACTAATTGAAACAACATTGTAGCCTTGTGAGTATGCTAACTCTGCTAATGCAAGTATACGACTTGAACTCCTAAACTCGCCAAGTCCGGGTAGTATATACAATGTCTTGGCAGGCTTTTCTTGCTTGAAGACATTATATTTAAAAGTATTTCGAAATCCAACTATCTCTATCTCTCGCTCTTCTGTCAATTTATAAAAATTAGGGTTTTGTGGTTTTGAAAGAAGAGCGTATAGAGTTTGTACACAGTTTTCATGCATTTCAGAATCATAAGTAATCTTGTATTTGGGTAAGCGCCTTTGCAATGAATATACTAAGTGAGATAACTCATATGCATCATATTGTTGAGTCAAAACGTCGTAAATGGATTTGGCTTGAAATGAAAGACCATTGAAAAACAGTGGAACACTAGCGGGAAAATAATAACTTGCTGGGTCTAAAAAAGCATCTCCCGTTATGCCTATGAGGTCTCGCTCAGAGCTTCCACCATAAAATGGTAAGAATAGATACATTTGAGGCTCCCAACCATAGTGCTGCAGAGTTAAACCAAAATCTTCTTTCTGCTCTTCCAACCTATATTTTTCTTTTGCAGGGTCGGTGAAACCCAAAATCCCTTCCGTCGTATTAATCCCGAACCTTTTAGTCTCAATCCAAGCCTCATACCACTCTGCTTGAAAAAGATTATTAACCAATCTAATTGGGTAAGTTATATTTTTATAAAAATGGCGTATTCCTTTTCGTCCTGCTTCTGGCACAACGTAATTGTAACCTTCGGCTAATGGGTAGATGCCATACTCGAAAACACCTTTATTGAAAGCAAACATAGTTCTATTGAAAGGTTCTATGGGATCTGGAACTCCTTCAAGAAGTAGTTCACCATCGATTTTTTGTTCAGGCTCAGGTAACTCAGCTACGAAACTTGTATTACAAGCAGTAGCCAAAAACAATATACACAACAACAAACACTTCATAAAATCTGATCCCAAATATGTTAATGATGACACACAAACTCAATGCCAATAATTTTCACAAGTCTACATCTATTTTTACAGATTTTACCTAGAAAAACCACTGTTCTCAATAATTGACTTACTTATAACTCATATTAATTACCAAAATACAATCATCGCACTACTGTAATTAGGCAATAGTTTGAGCAGAAATACTTAAGGATTTTTTATGAAAATATTATTAGTGCAATTAACACTTTTCTCGACATTGATCATGACATCTTGTCACACCATAATAATTCCTGAAGATGTCATTCAAAATAATCTGAATGCCGAATTATCCACAGAAAAAAACAATTTTTCAAAATCAGAACTCCCTAACGAACTTTCTCTCTACCAGGCTCAACAAATAGCTCTTAGCGAAAATCCATCTTTGGAAGCTGCTGGCTTTCGAATCAAAAGAGCCCAAGCAATAATCGATCAAGCCAAATCTCTCTACGCTCCCACAGCTGATATAAGTTCCTCTGCTAGACACTTTCACTATGTTGGCGGGAACATTTTCAACTTCAGGAACAACCCGTATGAAAGTTACTCAACATCTTTAAATGCTAGTTGGCTAGTTTTTGATGGCTTCTTCCGGCACCACAATCTACTATCAGCAAAATATGGTAAAATAGCGAGTCAAGAAAGTTTAAATGACACCAAAAGACTTCTCGTAGATGCCGTATCTCTCGCTTTCTACCAGACGGTACTTGCTCAAAAACAAATGGCTATAAACCTTGAACTAAGAGAAATAAATCACAAATTCTTAGAAGACACTCAAACAAAATTAGATGCTGGCGTAAGCACAGTCACAGAAGTAAATAACTTTAAGGTGAGAGTTAATGATTCTGAAATCGCCCACCTTGAGTCAACGAATGCTTATGAAACTGCAAAACTTATTCTAGTTGAACTGCTGGGTAGCCCAGATGCAGATACTGGTAATTTAAAAATAATCTTCAAAAACTTCGACTTTAAAATCCCAAAACAAGAAACTGCAATTGGCATTGCGCTCAACAAAAGGCCGGACTTAAAATTTCTCCAAGCACAAATATTGGAGAGTAAAGAGCTCATAGAAGTCGCAAAAAGCGAGTATTACCCTTCAGTTTTTTTAGAAGCAAGCTATGGCTTCTCTTCCCTTGATGACTTAAAACTGGGAGATGAAGAAAGAGAGGCATTTTATGGTGTAGGCTTATCTTGGAACATTTTCACAGGCTTATCTACTGAAGCGCTCATATTTCAACGCAAATCTGAAATCAATGAAAAGCTAGAGAGCTTAAAAACTAAGTGGAACGAAATTATTCGAGAAATCCGCCAACAGAGATACTCATTGCATACTGCAAAAAGAAAACTTGAGGTTCAAGTTAAGTCCGTAGCACTTACAAAATCCATCTATGAAGATACAAAGGAAATATTTGATAATGGCGCCACAACGATCACTCGAGTCAATGAAGTACTAACGGACTATAGCATTGCACAGTTAAATCACATTTTATTTAAGATAGAAGCACTAAAACGTAAAAATACACTAGACAGTTTACTCGGCATCAACATTCAGTAAGAGTCAATAATGAAATCACTTTTAAAGATTAATGCATTCATCTTTCTTCTGCTAACTATTCTGTTTACTGGTTGTAGTTCTAACCCTGAAAGCTCGGCAAATATTTTAGAAGATACAGAATTCACCATTAAAGACTCGACAAAATTCATGAACGAATTTCGAGAAATAGAAGATTCTCTTTCAACAAAAATCGAAGAAACTTTTCTCGAAGTTTTAACATCCTCTAATAATCGGGAGGTTCAGAAAAACGTCATTCGCATCCGACAGTTTGTCACTGGTCGCTTGCGTAACTTAGAAGAAACGGATCCAAGATTAGTTACCTTGTACGCCTGGAGTTTTTTTCGAAGGCTACATGAGTATACAACCAATGGTGATGGACGATTCTTATTTGGCAAGTCACAAGAAATCTTATCCAAAAGTCTTAAAGAAATAGATACTACTTTTTATCTTTTTACCACCAAGTATCTCGAACCGGAAACACTCAATGAAGTTTCAAGTAAAATAAATAAATACGTTGAGTCAACACCAATTATAGGAGTCTTTGAAGACAAAGAAAAAAGTGCCGGTGCATTCTCTGACATGCTAGACATACCCTTGACTCCTTTTAGAGCCTTAGGTGCTGTTAATAAAGGTGGACAAGGTATAGCCGATATCGCTGTCACGGCAAACCGATTTACGGATATTGTAGAAGACCTACCTGAAGACTTGCGCTGGCAGCTTCAAGTATTAACCCTTCAACTTCAAGACAATAAGATTTTAAAAGAAAATACTAAAACTCTTAAAAGCCTCGCCACATCATTCGAAAAGATGAACAAGTCAATGGAGACTTACCCAAAATTTTGGCAAGAAGAACGAAAACTCTTATTTGCCGAAACTAACAAAGTCATGGTTCAACTTGAGACTATAAGTAAATCAATCAATGACAGTACGAAGAACATAAAAGCTAGTAGTCAAAACTTCTCAAACCTCGGCAAAGACATCGACTCATCGGCAACAAAAATAACCAGTAGTCTCAAACAAGTGGATGCCTCTTCACAATCACTTACCAAAGCGGCAAATGCAGTGAGTCAGACAATAAGCAACATCCAAAAAATTTCTGAATACTTTAAATCAAACTCTAGCGACGATGAAAAAAATAAAGACTCTCCTGACTTTTTAGTTCAAGTCGAAAAAAGTGCCGCTGCTCTAGGCAAGAGTGCTCATGAAATATCTGAAGCACTAAAGCAAATTCAAACCTTATCAAATGATAAACCCTTTTCTGATCAGATAAGTTCCATCGACCAAGTATCTCAAAAAACTCTAGCCCTCACGCGCTCAGAGTCTGAAGCTTTAGTTGACTACATCTTCATCCGAGCACTTATACTCATTGGCCTTGTTTTTCTCGCTGGGCTCATTTTAGCCTTAGTAAAAAAGAAGAAAGCAGCAACCAAAAACGCCTAATACTATAAAATTTTACTATAATAGTAATCGCCAATACTCTGTCACAAGTGGTATGATAAAAGTAAAACTTAAGAAAAAGTAAAGAATCATCATGAAGTGTATTAACTGTGCTGCTCCTATTCCAGCAAATTCACTAACGTGTCCTTACTGTAACTGCCGAGCCGAAATAGACCTTAAAGGAATGCAGGTTTCTGACAAGCCAGAGATAAAGTCACTTCCCTGCCCACATTGCAACTCTGAATTAGACGCCATAAGCCTAGAGATGGACGGCACACTCGATTTAGAACTAGAAAGATGTAACTCTTGCCACGGTCTTTTCTTTGATCCGGGAGAACTAGAATTCATGCTTGAACATACTGTGAAGCACGCACACCAACTCGACCCTAGAAAACTCGATGCTTTATCTGAAGAAACTACGATTGGTATAAAACCAAATCGCTACATAAAGTGTCCTCACTGCAGTGACCTGATGAACTACTATAACTATGGTGGTCGCAGTGGCGTCATCATAGATTGGTGCAGAAAAGACGGTATATGGCTAGATGGTGGTGAGCTCCGAAGACTTCTCGAGTGGAAAAAACTTGGTGGTGAAGAGCTAAAAAGTCGCCAAGAAGCCATGCGAGCAAAAGAGAAAAGCCGCAAAAAGCCTATCTCACTCCCTGCTGACAATGACTACAATGAACCTCGTCGATCTGGGATGTTCGATTTCGACGACATTGTTGAAATAGCCGGCAAACTCATCAGTATCATGCTCCGCTGAGTGAGAATTCCTTATAAAACTTCAACTTCGTATTGATCTTCACAGACTTAGATACAACTTGTTGGCACCACAAGAGATTGATATTTATTCTTGGATCTGCTGAGGGGTAGATCTTGAACCATCGTTTTGAGATAGTATTTTAAGTAGCTTAAACAAATGAGCAGGTAAAATGTATTGGTATTATAAAGTCGTTATATTGGGAGTAGTTGCTGCTATACTCTATGGACTCTTTTCTATAGTTAGTCCTTACCTACCAGAAATGCCCTCCTTCTCAAAACCTGCATCTAAAGAAGAAGCAAATACTGCAACTTCATCAGAAAGCTCTACGGCTCCTACAAATACCCAAAACACTCAACAGGCACCAAACACAAACGTAACAGCAACGAAGCCAAAGCCTCAAGTCATCACTAACCTAAACGCTGGTTTAAAGTCAAAGTTGACTGAAGCTAAAGACCTTTATAAAAGACATCAACGTATAGACGAAGCTTATGAGATAGCTGCAAAAATTCTTGTAGACCCAAGTGTACCAAGATTCTCTTCTGCTTGGTATGAGGTTGCCGATTTTATTTCGGATATAAACACAAAACTTAGCTTTAGCTCTGCTCCTTCAAAAAGAAAAATCAATCATCAAGTAAAACGTGGCGATAGTCTTTCATCTATAGCTGGCAACTATACAACAATTCGTGGACTTCAGAGAGGTAACAACATTCCTCTTGACTCTGGCATCATTCACCCAGGTGACGTCATTCGCCTATTCCCAGGGAATTGGGAAATAGAAGTCGTTAAGACTGAGTACATCCTCATTCTCAAGCAAAATGGCCAGTTTTTTAAATACTACAAAGTTGGTATCGGTAAAGAAGACCGAACTCCTGAAGGCAAATTTAAGATTTATGGAAAAGTTGAAGATCCTATATGGGAAAAGAAAGACGGGCAAAGAATACAGCCTGGCGATTCTCGAAATGTTCTCGGTACAAGATGGATGAAACTTAAACCTATCGAAGGCACTGCCATCACAGGTTCAGGTTACGGCATCCATGGAACTACCCAACCAAATTCAGTCGGCACGCCTGCTAGTCAGGGGTGCATTCGTATGCGGAATTCAGACGTAGAGGAGTTATTTGATATAATCCCAGACGTCGTTGTAGAAGTTATAATCAGGAAATAATTGTGGACGCATTTAGCTTAGATTTTGAAAAGCCTCTTCAAGAGCTACAAGATAAAATCGCCAAGATGGAATCTTTCAGTAAGGAAAATGGTGTAGATATGGCAGCTCAGGTTGCTGAATTAAATAAAGAACTCGAAGATAAGAAAAACGAACTCTTCGAAAACCTCACTCCTTGGCAACGTGTTACTCTAGCAAGACACCCTAAGAGACCATATGCCTTAGACTATATCGAAAGAATAGCTACAGACTTCATGGAACTTAAAGGTGACCGTCGTTACGGAAATGACGAAGCTATAATTGGTGGTTTTGCAAAAATTGATGGTGAGCCAGTTATGATCCTTGCTCATCAAAAAGGTCGAGACCTTAAAGAACGTAACAAAAGAAACTTTGGTATGGCTCATCCAGAAGGTTACCGCAAAGCCCTAAGGCTTATGCAACTTGCTGATAAAGCCAATGCGCCAGTGATATGCATAATCGATACCCCTGGAGCTTACCCTGGAGTTGCGTCAGAAGAACGTCACATCGGTGAAGCTATAGCAGTTAACCTTCGTGAAATGTTCAACCTTACTGTCCCTGTCGTCTGTATCGTAATAGGCGAAGGCGGTTCTGGCGGTGCACTCGGTATAGGTATCGGTAACTCTGTGATGATCATGGAAAATGCTTACTACTCAGTTATCAGTCCTGAAGGCTGTGCTGGCATCATCTGGAAAGATGGTAGTCGTGGACCTGAAGCTGCAGAAGCTATGAAGATCACCTCAAATGACCTACTTAAACTTGGCGTTGTCGATGAAGTCATCAAAGAACCTTTAGGTGGTGCTCACATCGATTATGATGTTGCTGCAACTAACCTCAAAGCTGCTGTTAAGTCTCATATCTCAGAACTCTCAAAGCTTTCTGATGACGAGCTAAAAAATCAGCGTTATGAACGTTTTAGAAAACTAGGTGAAACTGCTTAGTACAGCACCTGTTATTATTTCAAAGGCCTCGGTTTCGCGAGGCCTTTTTTTTATTTCAAAAAAACCCTTTTTTGTTGTCACCTTTCTTAGTATCATTCGTATTATTTTCCCTATTATAAATGTGTTAAAAGGAAGGTTATGAAAAATCTTAGACTCATAAACCTCGTGTTGTTGTGTTTCGTATGCTCCATGCAAGCTGAGCTAAAAATGCCTGCAAAAATTGAATCCAAAAAACCAAATATCGTCTTTTTCTTAACTGACGATCATCGTTACGATGCTCTGGGCTTTATGGGTCACCCGTTCTATAAATCCCCAAACCTCGATAAACTTGCAGCAGAAGGCGCTCACTTAAAAAATGCTTTTGTGACAACTTCTCTGTGCTCTCCAAGCCGAGCTTCTATACTAACTGGAAAATATGCTCACAGTCATGGAGTTGTAGACAATTACCATGACGTCGATAAGAGCCTATTATTCTTCCCTCAGTACCTACAAAAAGCCGGCTACGAAACAGCCTTCATTGGTAAGTGGCATATGGGCGATGAAAATGAACCTCAGAGAGGATTTGACCACTGGGCTGCATTCCGCGGACAAGGTACTTACTACCCTGACGGGCATGGCACTAGCAGAATCGTTCCTCAAAACAACTACGAAGGCTATAACATCAATGGCAAACAAGTTCCTCAGAAAGGTTACATAACTGATGAACTCACTGACATGTCAATTGATTGGTTGGACAACCGCAAGGCTAAAGATAAACCTTTCTTTATGTACGTTTCACACAAAGGCGTTCACTCTGACTTTGTTCCGAGAGACAAAGATCGAGGAATCTACGATAACAAGCAGTGGAAAAAGCCGTCAACGTACGCAAACACTCCTGAAAATCGCAAAAACAAACCAACATGGCTTATCAATCAAAGAAACAGTCGTCACGGTTCTGACTATGGTTATAACCTTGTTGACTTTGATCTAGACTTCTACTTTAGACGCTACTGCGAAGCACTTATCCCAATTGATGACGCTGTTGGCAGAACAATCGATCACCTCAAGAAAATGGGTGAACTAGACAACACTCTTTTTGTTTACATGGGCGATAACGGCTTCCAATTCGGTGACCATGGATTAATTGACAAGAGAACTGCCTATGAAGCTTCAATGCGTGTACCAATGATCATGCGTTACCCTAAAGGCTTCAAAGGTGGAACTGTTATAGATGAAGTTGTTGCCAACATCGATATAGCACCAACAATCCTTGAAGCTGCAGGTTTAGCTAAACCTGAGCAGATGCACGGTGAAAGCTTCTGGAAAATTTTACATGGTGAGAAGATCAAATGGCGCGATGTGCTGCTATATGAATACTTCTGGGAGTGGAACTACCCACAAACACCAACAACTCACGCAGTTCGTGGAAAGCAATATAAGTATATTCGCTACCACGGCATCTGGGATACAGACGAACTATACGACATAGTTAATGACCCAGAAGAAACTAAGAACCTTATTCACCTTCCTGAGCACAAAGAGCGTATAGTTAAAATGAAAGAGCAACTCTTCACGATACTACATAGCACTGATGGACGTGAAGTTCCAATGCTTGAAGATAGAGGCAGACAATTCTTCAATCGTCTGAAATCTGGAGCTAAAGAAGGTAAGATGCAAAAGCACTTTTACGATAAAATGATTCCAGTAACAAAATAATCTTCAGAAGAGCTACGCTTAAGTAGCTCTTAAAAGTACCAAGGCGCTTCAAAAGCATTTGTCTTCATATTGAAGTGTCTTGCGACTCCCTCTCCATCAGCATTTACTTTCATTTCACAAAACTGATTCTCCGTTAACCAGTCCCCTGTTTCGTAGGCATAGTCATACTGCTGTAAGCGCCTCTTACTTAAATCTGCATATTGATTATACGTCAAAGTTTTCTCGTGATAAAAGTCACTAGTTCGCATACCTGGGTAAGGCCAAAATAATGGCGATGAAACAAAGTTGAAAACTTCAACAGAGTCATCCTGAACACAGTGTAACTTAGAAAAGACTCCTAAGTGAACATCTCCCGAAATAAAGACGGTTTTACCAATTTTCTCTAAACGTAAAAACTCTAAGATCATGCTTCTTTCTTCGTCAAAAGCATCCCAACGCTCCACTCCTGAAATGGTATCTGGGAAAAAAGGAACTCCTGAAGCTATAAACCTTACGGGCTGACCTTTAGTTGAATCCAACCATTCAAAAAGTTCACTAAGTTGTTCATCTCCCAATGTAGTCTTACGCAAACCTTTCTCAGGATTATGCCAGCGCCTCGTTCTTACATCCATCACGAAAAATGGAAAACCTTTTTTCTCTAAAGTATACCAATACTGCTCGTCTCTTGTTTGTGGATTTCGCCCGTGTTGCCAACACTCATAAGCCAATATTCCATTCTTATACATGAGGTCTCGATTCTCAAGTATGGTATTTTCATAGAGAAGATCACAAGACCACTCATTGCGAATTTCATGATCATCTAGAATCATGGTTGTCGGAACATGCCGTAAGAGCTCTTGAAACCACTTAAAACGAAAAGCTTCTTGATAGGTAGATGTAAAATCTTCAAAACTCTGTGAAACGCCCACCATCAAAGTAGGATCGGCATATATCTGATCTCCTAAAAGGAAAAGAGCATCTAATGATTCTTTTTTGTGTAAATCTAAAATAGCTTTGTAAGTTTGATCACCACGCGGTCCATCATTTTGAACAAAGTTTTCCCAGTGATTATAACGACATGAGCTAAAAACAAAGTGTAGACCCTTGGAGTCACTCTCTGTATTAAAACTAAAAAGCTCTGATTCTATCTCTTTGAAACTTCCTTGAAACTCATAAGTCTCTCCAGCCGCTAAACCGGTAAAAACTACATTGAAAGTGAAATCCAATGACTTTTGGACATCCACTTCTCGAAAGTCTATAAGCTCCCCTTTCCTAAAAAGTCGTGCTACAAATACTGCATCACCTTGCGACGCAAAACGCCCCCAAATCTTTAAAGAATCTTTGGTCGTCACACCTAAATGAGGTCCATGACTAAAAAAACTTCCTACTCCACTCAAAAGATTTTTCCCTAATAACTAATTATTCACAATCAAAAATTTCGCAACTACATATAACATATGCTAAATTATATTTGACTCCTGACGATAAAAAATTTAGTGTATTGTCGATTAATCTATAGGTTGTGATGAAAACTCTTTTTTTAACTTTCTCCCTGATGGGCGCTGTATTCTACCAGATGAATAAGTCTGAGTTCGTTTACTACAGTGACAATCCATCCGTCAGCGCACAGCCACTTCAAAAGACTTCTTTCACAAAAGAGTTTAATTTTAAAGGCTACGCCATAAAGCCTTTAGCTGACTTTAAGCTTGAAGCACGCGTGCTTAGTAAGCGCTTCTACTCAAACGACAAACAGTCAGATATATGCCCGGTAGACTTAGCTCTTGGTTGGGGCCCTATGTCTAAGAGCTCTATTCTTAAAAATTTTTCCATTTCTCAAAGAGGTCGCTGGTACTTTTGGGAGTCTTCAAGTATGCCTATTTCTCAAACCGAAGTTGAGACAAGCAGTTCAAACATGCACATCATCCCTGCGAACCAACAAGTCGCCGACAAACTTAACTCTATAAAAAATGGCCATATCATAAAACTTTATGGTCATCTTGTGGAGTGCCGTGAAGGTGATTGGAAGTGGCGCAGTTCTACTTCTCGAAATGATACAGGAAATGGCGCCTGTGAGATAGTTTTTGTCAAAGACTTATCCATCCGCCCAGTCAAATAGTACACGATTACTACCATTCTGACTTTCATCTAAGCCATGACTGCTCTACATTGTCTCAACAATTTTTCATTTTAATATAAAAAGGATAAAACATGTTTGTACACACTGTATTTTTCTGGCTCGAAAAAGACCTTACTGAAGCACAACGCGAAGCTTTCAAACAAGGCGCAACTACACTTACTGAGATACAACCAAATGTTGCAGCTTACCTAGGTGTACCAGCAAAAACAGATAGACCAGTTATCGACAGAACTTATGACTACTCTCTAACTGCTATCTTTGAATCTAAAGAAGATCAAGATCTTTACCAAGATCACCCTGTTCACTTGAAATTCATTGAAAATCACGCAAAAGACTGGGCGAAAGTACAAGTTTACGACGCCGAATAAGTTTTTCATTGGGAGCAATATTGCTCCCAAATCATCCCCCCTTACCTCATATAAATAATCGTTCGACATTGACCTTTCCGACTTAAGTCTGTAATCTTCGAAAAAGATTTAAAAATCAATGACTTTACAGGATTTAGAAATGTCCAAAAAACGATTAATTACTTCTGCACTTCCATACGTAAACAATGAGCCTCACCTAGGCAACATTATCGGTTGTGTTTTATCTGCTGACTGTTACGCAAGATACTCAAGATCTGCCGGCCACGAAACTCTATATATCTGCGGTACTGACGAGTACGGAACTGCGACAGAAACTAAAGCAACTCAAGAAGGCCTTTCTCCTCGTGAGATCTGTGACAAGTATCACCAGATTCATGAGAACATTTATAAACACTTTAACATTTCTTTTGATGCCTTCGGCAGAACATCTACTCCAGAGCATACCGAGATCGTTCAATGGGTCTTTGACGGCGTTGAAAAGCACAATTATGTAACTGAAGTTAAGTCTGAGCAGTTCTACTGTAAACCTTGTGATAAGTTTTTAGCGGATAGACTGGTTAAAGGTGCATGTCCTAAGTGTGAATTTGCAGATGCTAAAGGCGACCAATGTGACGGCTGCGGCTCTATGCTTAACCCAACTGAGTTAGTAACGCCAAAGTGCTCTGTTTGTGACAATTCACCAGAACTTAGAGCTACTGAGCACCTTCACTTAAATCTTCCAAAAATAAAAGATAATCTTCAAGAGTTCCAAAACGAAGCTATCTCTGAAGGCTTCTGGCCAAACAACGCCAAAACAACAACTCAGTCATGGATGACAAGCCGCGACCTTACAACACGTGCTATTACACGTGACTTAAAATGGGGCGTTCCTGTTCCAAAAGAAGGTTACACCGATAAAGTTTTCTACGTTTGGTTTGATGCACCAATTGGCTACGTCTCTATTACTCGAAAAGCTTTTCCTGACACTTGGAAAGATTGGTGGTTAGCTCCTGAGAACACTGAGCTTTATCAATTTATGGCGAAGGATAATATCCCGTTCCACTCAATTATCTTCCCTGCCACTCAATTAGCCAGTGGTGAAGATTGGACCATGGTTCATCACTTAAGCTCTACTGAGTACTTAAACTATGAAGACACAAAGTTTTCAAAATCGAATAATGTTGGTGTCTTTGGTGGCGATGTAATCAGCTCTGGTATAGATGCCGATCTCTGGCGTTTCTATCTTCTTGCTGTAAGGCCTGAAAGACAGGACACTGCGTTCTCATGGGAAGACTTCTTTACCAACGTCAATAAGAACTTCATCAACAACATTGGCAACCTAGTCAACCGCTCACTTGTTTTCAGCAAGAAAAGTTTCGATGGCAAAATAGACGAACCGGCTTATGCAGAAGAGCACATAGAGTTCATGAAAGAAATACATGACCTTCAAGCTGATGTCACAGACAGTTTTGAAAAAGTCGGTCTTAAAGAAGCTCTAAGATTAATTCTAAAAATCTCTCAAGCGGGTAATGTTTTCTTCGATAAACAAGAACCTTGGAAAAGAATTAAAGAAGATCCTACATATGCTGCAACTACGCTAAGTATCTTAACTCACTTAGTTAAAGATATAGCCATCATGTTGGAACCATTTATGCCTTCAACAAGTGCGAAAATCTTTAAAATGCTAGATATAGAAGTTCAAACCTGGGAGCAACTAGGTCAGTTCGACAGTCTATACGGTCACCAAACTCTTCAACCTGAAATTCTTTTTAAGAAGCTAGATGAAAAGCTCATCGAAACTTTCAAAGAAAAGTTTAGCGGCGGAGTTAAAGAAGACCCTTGGGATAAAGTGGAACTAAAAGTTGGTAAGATTGTCGAAATAGAAAATCACCCAACTGCTGGTCACCTCTATGTTGAGAAGATCGACTTAGGTGGTGAAGAACCTGTTACTATTGCTTCTGGCCTAGTGAAGTACTTTGAAAAAGAAGACCTACTCAACAAACATGTTTTGGTTGCATCAAACTTAAGCGCTGCAGAACTCTGTGGTGTAAAGTCTCATGGTATGGTTCTCGCAGTATCTAAAAAGAAAAAAATGGAAGTTATCGACTGCGGTAACGCTGCTCCTGGTACTGTCATCACTAGAGAAGGTGAAGTTCCTAAAGACAAACCTGAGATTGATATAGCGGCTTTCAAAGAAGCTGCTTTAAGAACTATTGACGGTACCGTCAGTATTGATGGCGAAGCTCTTTTTGCTGGCGATCTTGGACTTAAAACTGAGTTGGTTCTGAACGGAAAAATAGGCTAATCATCTATAAGGCGACGATCGCGTCGCCTTTTTTTATATGACTAAAGAAATTCAAAAGTTTTGTAAAGAAAACAAACACCTATCGACTAGGCGTGTGGCGAACAATCGCCAAAGCCTTGAGCTAGGTTTTTTCACCAAAAACTTTAGTCGTTATAATATTAATAAAAAGTCTTTGGTTAGTATGTATGTCATTGAGGGCAATGGATTTTACACAAACCCTGACGGCCAAAAACAAGAGTTGAAGCCCGGGACATTTTTACTCAGAACGCCAGATACCATTCACTCTATAGAACGTGACTCCACAAAAGACTGGGTCGAATTTTTCATCATTTTCCCTGAAACAATGTTTCACTATCTTCAAAAAAATAATTTCCTGCCACCAACAAATGAATGTCTAGATATAGGCATCGATCTTTTTTGGTTGGACAAGCTTAAGAAGTTAATCTTTTCGATTCAAAAGCTGACTCCAGCTAAAGACATGCAAGCTTTTCAGGAAACCATAAACCATTTAATCGAGTTAAGAGAAAAGATAACTCCTATCTCAAACACTCATCAAAATGAAGAGGATATGCTAACCCTTTGTGAGTATATCGATCAAAATCCAAGCATTCGTTTTACCAACTTCGAACTCGCAAAAAAAGCGGGTTATGGTTTAGAAAACTTTCGCAAGATCTTTCGAGAGATAATAGGATGCTCGCCGCAGGATTACCTTATCCGCTGCCGTATACAGCATGCCCAAAAAATGCTCTGGGAAAATAAGGTTCAACTTCTAAGTATTGCCATGGACTTAGGCTACCCTGATTTGGCTTCCTTTAGCCGACAATTCAAGAAAATTACCGGCAAGTCGCCAACTAACTACAGGAAGTCTAATCCTTAGGCTTATCTTTTTTGAAAGCAGAGCTATTCAGTAAAAAGTCTAAGCGTTGTTCAATCAATTTATCTTGATTTGACTCGCGTTGTTCAATCTGAGTCGTCACTTCTTTTAGTTGCTCTTCTAAACGAGTTGCCATCTGGCGTCGATTATCCAAGTCTTCTTTAAAACTTTGAGCGAGAGTCTCTTTGACTTTGCCTTTAAGTTCAAGCTTTTTTTCGTCCGTAGCAGAGTGGTACTCTGTTAATAGAGCCTTTATTTTTTCTGCGGTCTCTTTATTGACTGGTCGCTTTCTTTTCATACGGTCACTAAACTCTTTAGCCATCTCTCCACGAAAAGCTTCAGGGTCTTCTTTTCTAAGCTTCATAAGCTCTTCAAAACGCTCTGGACTTTTATCTCTCAAGTCACGCATCCAGTGATGCTCTTTATGTCCTTTATTGCCTTTTTTAGCTCGATCCTTTGAGGGCATGCCCATCTTCTCAAGCATATAACGGCGCATTTCTTCTCGAAACTTTTCAGGGTTTTCCTGCTTTAGCTTCTCAAGCTCAGCATATTTTTCAGGATCACTTTCTTTTAGACGTTGCTTAAACTTCTCAACTCTTTTCTCCCGGTCTTTAAAAAAGTGCCCACGAATCCCTTCTGAGGGTTTATCTTTGCCTTCATTATCTTCTTGTGAAAAAAGAAAGAAAGGGAATATAAGTATCAATAATATTTTCTTCATGGTCTCATCCTCACTCGCTGTAAAGTTCAGCACTTAAAACAAACAACTCGCCTTCTAAAGCTAATAAATCTGCATCTATTTGGTCATCTTCCCATAAGCTTTCAATTATATCATCTTGCTTATCGCTCTTTGATTCATTGAAAGTATCGACGGTTTTCACAACTTCTTGTAAATCAATATTCTTATCAATATTTTCAGTTGATGCAGTCGTGTTACTATTTGACTTCACCTTTTCTAGTGAATTCATCATTAAGCCAATTGCCACTAATGCAGCTGCTGCAAAAAGTATGAAAGGTATAACACTTTTAGACTTTTTTGGTCTATTTTGTTTCGCAAAATTAAGGACTTTATCATCTAAGTGTGTTGGAACATCCAGTTCTTCACCTTGTGCAATAATTATCCCAAAGTCTTTATTAAAAGCTTTACAGTCTGGGCAGGATTCAAGATGACTTTTCTCTTCATCGATAAAGGCATCATTCAGTAGTATTTTATTTTGTATTTCTTCACATTTCATTTTTCTCTCCTAAGCCCACTCTTTTAATAAACCACGAAGCTTGTTTACTGCATAGTGCATTCTTCCTAGTGTTGTATTCAACGTTGTCTCTTGTATAACGGCTATTTCCTTAAATGGAATATTTTCTTGCCGTAAAACAAAAACTTCTTTCTGATCTGCCGGTAAAGTGTTCACAGCTTTTTGTATCGCACTCCCAAGCTCTCCAGCCTCTACACCTTTAGAAGGTAAAGCAAAATCTGGGACATCTGCCTCTATACCATCAAGGGACATAGCTTGCTTACGACTTTCCTTTCGGAAGTAGTCGATTGACAGATTTCTTGCTATTCGAATAACCCAAGCTAAAAACGTTTGATTATCTCTATACTTTGGCAAATTTTTAATCACTTTCATCCATGCTTGCTGAAACAAGTCATCAACTAAAGTTGTTTGCCCTGGTATAAGCTTATTCAAATATGAATAAATCGCTTTTTTATACCGGCTATAAAGTATTTCGAAAGCCTCGTCGTCTTCAGCAAGATATCTGTCAATTAATTGTTTATCTGTTAAGTCTTGCTTTTCCATACATTCTCCAACCATAGAACGGCTGTATTTAAACTTTATTGTATGATTTTATGATTTTTTTTTAGAGATCTCATTATCGTATGAAACTATTTATTGTTTATAATGGGTTTAGCGAGGTCATTATGAGTGAGATAATAGAAGTCAACAACACAAGTTTATTTAGATTGTATTCAAAGTTATTTTTTGCTTCCAAGCCAAAACTTTCTTTAAATACGAAATTCCCTGATACGAAGTTTTTAATAAATTCCGTTAAAATTGATCCAGAGCACTTAGCGCAGTTTAACAACTTATGTGGGCATAAAGATAAACAGCCACTCATAACCTATCCATATACACTCACTGGAAGATTACTTCTAGAGCTTCTCTCTCATGAAAGTGTACCCATAAAAGCAGCCGGTACTCTTCATCTCAAAAATATCATAACGCTTCATGACGAATTCTTCTTAAATGATACCTTTTCTATTTCAGCCAAGCTAAGCAAGGCTTATTTCACCGATAAAGGGCTTGAGTTTGAGATCTCTTTTAAAATTAACAATGACAAAAAATTAGTTTGGGAGTGCACTAGTTACTTCCTTAAACGCTCTAAGTTAATAAATAAAGAGTTCCAAAAAGAAACACAAAACGAACTTCAAAAGCTCAATCCAGAAGACTACTCAAAAACATCGTTTTCTATACCTGCAGATATTGGTAAAAGGTACGCCAAAGTATCATCTGACTACAATCCTATTCACGTTTCAAATATTGCCGCCAAGTTATTCGGCCACCCTCGGGCAATTGCTCATGGTATGTGGGTTATTTCAAAAGTTTTATCTCTCACAGAAACAAAGGATTATTCTGAGCTCGATGTAGACTTCAAAGGACCTTCGCCAACAAAAAGTGAAGCCTTTTACATACAAGACCAAGACTCTATAAATATTTTCTGTAAAGAAAATCCACGACCTGTAATTCTCTGCAGTGTGAAATAATTCAAAAAACTACGGTATTTGAACACAAAAAACTTGTGTTTAACCCCGCACAAAGTGTAGACTAAATAAACAATACTTAATCAGGAAAGTAAATGACTCCACTTATACTTATTGTCGATGATGAGCCTCAAATTCAAATGCTCATACAAGCTATACTTGAAGACAAAGGCTACAAAACAGAAATTTGTGACTGTGGTGAAAAGGCCTTAGAGTTAATGGCCGACATCGAATTCAACTTGGTTCTTCTAGACCTAAACCTACCTGGTCTAAATGGTATAGAAGTCTCTGAAAAAATCAAAGAGAACTCTCCTAACACACCTATCATCTTTATAACTGGGTTATCTACAGCTGAAGCCATGTCTTTAGAAAGTGACTGTAAGGGTAAGGATGATATGGAACTTATGTATAAGCCGATAGATACAGCTAAACTCTATGAGAATATCGAAAACTTGATTAATATCAGCCTTAAGAAAGGCAAGTCTTAATCTCCGCCTAAGAGCTTTTTAAGATTTTCATTGGCTTCTGAGAGATCCTTTTCAGAAGCCTTTTCTTTTTCTTCTGCTGCAGATTCTTCTGAAACCTCTTCTGGACTCTCTTCAACCAATGAAGATAATGCTTCTGTATTTACTTCTTGCTTAGCTTCTGCCTGCTCTGGCTCTTCGGCAACTTCTGGCTCTGGTGCATTCACCATAGTCGCCAGCTTTTCTGAAGCTTCTTTTTCAGCCTTTGCTGCTGCCAACTTCTCTTCATCGACATCACCAGCAATAACTTTTTCCGCCATTTCAGAAACCTGTTTCTCTGAAGACTTCAAGTACTCGGCTACTTCACCAGACTCAGCGCCGGCAGTATCCGCACTTTCTGTACGAGCTCTTTTCACAACATCTAAAAAGAAACTTTCTAAGTCTAGTCTTGGGTGAGTTATCTCCATATCTTCTGCAGAATACTCTTCATGAAGAATTTTAAGAACTCTATCTAAAACATCTTTAGACATCTTCGGAGTTGTTATAGTCGTTTTATCTTCAACTAAAAGTAACTCATCTGTTGTTCCTTGGGCTCTTATTTTACCACCGTATAGAACAACAACGCGGTCAACGACATCTTCAACATCGGCCAAAAGGTGGCTAGAAAGAATAACTGTCTTACCACGCTCAGCTAAAGTTTTAATGAGGTTTTTGACTTCTCTACAACCAACTGGGTCGAGACCTGAAGTTGGTTCATCGAGAATAATTAAATCTGGATCATTCACTAGTGCTTGAGCTAAGCCAACTCTTCGAGCCATACCTTTGGAGAATTCACCAACAGAACGCTTGCCGGCATTTTTCAAACCAACCATTTCTAAGAGCTGCTGAGTTCTCTTTTTCTTTTCCGCTCCTGAGAGCTGAAATAAGGAACCAAAGAAGTCTATCGTCTCTCCTGCTGAGAGATACTTATAAAGGTAAGTTTCTTCTGGAAGGTAACCGATTCGCTGTTTAGTTTTGACGTCACGTGGAGATTTGTTAAAGATCTGCAATGCGCCACGACTAGGATAAAGTAAGCCAAGAAGCATTTTTATAGTTGTTGACTTGCCTGAACCATTTGGTCCTAGTAAACCAAAGACTTCACCTTTCTTAACTGTAAAGTCCAAACCATTAACTGCTTTAGCCTTGGGTCTTCCCCAAAAATCTTTAAAAACTTTTGTTAATCCTGCTGCTTCTATAACAGCATCTTCTTGTACGTCCATTACTCTATCGCCGATGCTTTTGCTTCTAGTTCTTCGCCCTGACGGACCAATCTAGCACTATTAAGGATAATTATTAAAGTACTAACTGTATGAATAATGGCTGCATTTACGCCTGTCAGCAAGCCTAAGGTTGAAAGTAACAAACCACCTAATATTGAGAATAAGCCAATCAATAAGTTTTGAGTCATGATTGTGCTTGTCTTTTTAGACAATTGTAAGAAAAATGGAATTCGACGAAGGTCATTATTCATTAAGGCAATTGAAGCACTATTAACGGCTATATCACTACCGATAGCTCCCATTGCTATACCAATATGGCCAGAAGCAAGAGCAGGTGCGTCATTTACACCGTCACCAACAACGGCAACCATATAACCTTCTTTCTTAAGCTTTTCGACATAGTCCACTTTTTCTTGTGGTAAACACTCTGAGGAAATATTCTTTATGCCTATTTCAGCTGCAACAGATTTTGCGACTGAAGCATTGTCACCTGTAACCATATTGCAGTTAGTGATCCCCATGTGTTCAAACTCTTGAATCATCGGCTTAGCTTCTTTTCGAATTGCATCACTTAAAGCGATCCAACCTAAAACCTTATCGTCTTCTGATACATAAACGATACTTTTGCCTTCAGCATTATCAGTATTAAAACCTTCCACACCACTAAGATCAATTTTTAGTTCTTCTAACCAAGTTTTACGACCAGCTCTGTAAGTTTTTCCATCTATCGTTGCAACAACACCACGACCAGCGACTTCTTCACACTTCTCTGGCTCTTCCCATTTGATTTTCGCTTCACCAGCTAATCTTGTCATAGCCTTAGCAGCGGGGTGGTTACTCTGACTTTCTGCAGTTACCGCAACTTTCAACAAGTGAGCTAACTCTATATCTTTTGCTGGCTGCATCTTACTTACAATCAAGTTACCTTCTGTCAAGGTACCTGTTTTATCGAAAACTAAGGCGCGAATTTTTGATGCAAGTTCTAGGTGGCTCACATCTTTAACCAATATTCCTAAACGAGCTGCTGAAGCGATGGCCGCAACAATTGCTGAAGGTGTCGCTATAACCAATGCACAAGGGCAAGATATAACAAAAATGGCAACAACGCGGTCTAAGTTGAACTGAGTAAAAAAGTATGTAAGGCCAGCAATCATAAGAACTGTAGGTACATAGTAACCAGTGTACTTATCAATCATTCTCATAACTGGAAGTTTCGTATTTTCGGCTTGTTCAATAAGGTTTTTAACTTTACCTAGTGTGGTATCCTGACCGACTCGAGTCACTCTTATATCCACACGACCTGTTAAGTTCTGAGTACCAGCATAAACTTCTTCCTCTTCTGCTTTATCTACAGGAAGTGACTCACCAGTAATCGAAGCTTGGTTAACTGAAGTTATACCTTTGACAACAACACCATCAATAGGAAAGGCTTCACCTGGTCTCACGGCAACAATGTCGCCAACTTTAAGTTCAAGAGCATCAACTTCTACTTCAGTTCCATCTGACTGAATCTTCTTAGCTTGTCTTGGAGAAAGCTTTATTAGTTGCTCAATCGATGTTTTAGCACCAATTGCCGTTCTGTGCTCAATCATTATGGCAATCAACATAAAGAAGGCAACGGAGCCTGCGGTTTGATAGTCTTCACCAATAAATGCAGCTAGTAATGCAAGAGCTACAAGTTCGTTCATAAAGAAACGACCAGCTGCTACATCCTTAATCGCCGCCCAAATAATTGGCACACCTAGGATTAATGCACCAAGCAAGGCACTTAACTGAGTTTGAAACTTCGAGCCAGTGTATAACCACTCAGCCAAAAAACTATTGAGGATAAGTACACCACCAAGCATGGTAACAAGGAGAGGTACATGAGCGTGTCCATGGCCATCATCCCCATGACAGCAGTCGCCATCATGCGTGTGCTCATGAGTATTGATAGATTCGCTAACTTTATTCGGAAGCATTTTCGTCTCCTTCCGCAGATTTCTTTTTATACTTATCAGGTCCAAGTTCTAACCAATAGGTGTCCTTGCCTTTATCGTCCTGACGAATCACAAATCGATGTTGAACTTGTTCTAAAACTTTAGACATTTCGTCCACATAAAGATACATAAGGTCGCGATGCGAACTCTTGCCGAACTTCTGATCAAGTTCTTTTAAGTTCTCAAGTAGACTCATCGTCTGCTTCTTATAAACTTGAGCATCTGCTTTTATCTGAGTCGCTGATTCTGAAGCCTGCAAAAGGATTTTACTGCGTTCTTGAAGAGCTGTGTTACTTTCATTCTGCGCTTCTGTACTAGCTTGATTAACTTTATTGAATGTTCCTCGAACTTGTCGAAGTGGCATCTTATCTTCAGATTTTATGTCAATTCTATCAACAGTTACACCGTAACCAAGAAGATCTATATCTTTGATTAATCTCTGCTTAACCGCACTGCGATAATCATTTACCTTTTTATAAAATGCATTATCAACATCCCAGCCAGTTGACTCTATAGTCACAGCTTGTTCGAGGTGAGACTGAATGATCTTATTTGCTAAAGCGAGACTTTCTTTTTCTGAAAAGTTTCCGGCTTCATCAACAGCATAAAAGGAATTTACAAAATCAACAGCATTGGTGATTTGGTAAGTCAAAGTAACTTTAACATGGAATAAGTAGGAGTCACCTGTGATAACATAGCCGTCTTTACCAAGTGTCAGGACGTCTTCACTATCTTTATCTTCTTCACCCGGTCTAGCAATAACACTTTGACCTTTCTCATGCCAAAATCTTTTCGCTTCGATAGTCATAGGAATAGACTTTGAAGGAAGTTTTAAAGTATTGCCGATCGGTTGTGGCCAAACCCAATGAGCTTTCGATGAACCTGAGGTGTAAACCGCTTCTCCGCTAGTATCTACCTGTAGTTTGCCAAACTTATACGTTAAGATTTGCTCTGTTGGTTCAACTGTAAAACAGCCTGTTCTAAAGAGTAAGACTACAAGTATCACCATGATGACTCGCAAAGCAACAAACAGAAAGCGTAACGCACCAACTAAAGACTCGGCGCCTTCATTGACTGGCATGTTTGAGTTATCTATATTGTCAGCCATTATTTCTTCTTCTGCTCACTTTTCTTTTTAAGATCTTCGAAGAAGTCACCTTTCATAAGGTTAAATGGAGGAGTATTTAGATCGATAACCATCTGTGTTTTGTTATCTAAAACTTTCTTGAGTGAATCGAGTTGCTTAAGCAAAGCCACTAGTTCTGGATTTTCAAATTTCTTATATATCTCTGCTGTTTCGAAGTCTGCTTGACGACGAATTTTTTCTGCTTCTATTTCTGCAGTTACTTCTCTTTGACGAGCATCTCTTTTTGCATTTCGGATTATCTCTTCAGCTTTCTCTTTACCCTGATTGCGATATTTTTCAGCAATAACCTTTCTTTCGCTCTTCATTCTATTAAGAACTGCTGTTGTAGCAGATGGAGCAAAAGCTAACTGAGTAAAACCAACATAAACTACGTCGATGCCATACTTCTTGGCTCTCTCTTTAGCTCCTGCAAGTATTTCGTCTTTGATCTTGTCTATCTTATGAGCTTTTTCGTCTGTATTAAAAACTTCGCTAAGTTTATACTTTGGAAAAACATTTCCCGTTGGAGTTCCGATAACATTCTTCATAACGCCTTCAGCGCCATCAATACTATTTACAGACTCAAGGAAAACTTTAGGATCGTTAACTTTCCAGCCTGCAGATACTGAAACAAGTAAGTTTCTGACGTCGGCCAAAGCAGTCTGTGTCAAAGGTCTTTCAAAATGCTGAACTCTCTTATCGATTCTAGCGACGTCATCTATTGGGTAAGGCCACTTAAAGTTTAAACCTTCAGATGCAACTTTACTAAAACTGCCAAAGCGCTTAACAATGACGTGCTCACTGTTTGAAACAGTAAAAGTCATAGATGAAATCAGGAAAATTATAGCACAAGCTCCGACTATAAATATCGCTACCCAATTGCGTTTTGGTTTCTCTCCATGATCGTGTTTATGATCATGATGTTTATGATCGCCGTGATCATGATGGTCGTGATTATGTTCAGACATATCTCTACTCAGCCTTATTCAGGGATTTCTAAATTTTCTAAATCCGGAGTTAACTTCGGCTTTAAATCAAACCTAAAGTTATATTCCCCTTTACTACTATCTATGATGATTTTTCGCGTATCTGCCAAGCCCTCTTCTATGACTGCCAGATAGTTAATAAGTGTAAATAAGTATGGTTGCGCCTCGTAACTAGCTAACTGCGACTTTAAGCGAATAACTTTTTCTTTCGCTATGGCAAGTTTTGTTGGTACTTTCGAAGTCTTTCCAGCTTCATCTGTGTAGTCAATCAAACCTGTTTCACTTTCGGCCTGAACTATAAGATTACCTTCTTTAATTCTTGCTTCAGATAATACCTTCTCTTTAGTCACTCCCGCATCAAAAACGGTTACATCTTTATCGAAAGTTGCCGCGATAACATCATCGTAAGATTTACTCACACTCTCTGGTGGGTGAGTTGTTTCTAGCGCTAGTTCAACTATTTCTACTCCCAAGTCAAGTTTATCGACTTCGGCTTGAGCTAGCTTCTGCAACTTCGCTGCAGCGTTTTCACGATCTTTACCCAAAAATTGATAATAGTCAGCTTTACTCAGGTACTTCATCACTACTTCAGAAACAATAGTTCTCAAAGCAGCCTTAGAATTCGCATGATTAAACATAAATTTATAAAGTGGGGATTCTTCGCCATCTACATGTTTTTTGATTTTATACTGAACAGGAACTATGACTGTTATCATATTTACTTGAGCGAGAGCTGTCTTATCCTGTTTTTCAGAAGATGTTGAGATAATGAAGTTTATATCCTCCATTCCCTCTTCATGATGACCTGCTTTACTCCAAAGAGAAACATCTTCAGTTACAGTCACTTTTGATTCGCCTTCATCCATCGGTGGCTCTTCTGGACCTTGATTTCGTTTAGGATGCTGGCCAATTTCTATAGTTTGTATTTTATCAGCCGGGTAAACATGAATTGTTGAAAATGGCCATGGAAGCTTAACATATAAGCCTGGATTTAACTCAGACTTAGAATTAATTGTCCCCAAAGTTTCTCTTACACCACGCTGACCTGTTTCTATTAAAGTGAAACAACTTAGTAAGTATAGCGTCAGTAACTGCAGAGCTAACAAAGGCAATAGCTTCTTACCGAAGAATTTATAAAAGCCCTCTTCTGTCACCTTCAAACCAAACTGATAATCTAAGGCATGAGCGATATTTGAAGCGATGCTACCTGAGTCAGTAAAGACTGCCAGCAAACGACTCTCCAAAATTGATTTTTCAGCTTCATGGAATCTTGGACGATACCAATCTATAAGGAAATTTACAGATACTTCAAAGGCAAGAAAAATAAGTAAACCAAGAATAATTCTATTTGTGTAATGGTCTGTATCTGGATACTTTTCTCCACCGAAAAATAACACTGCAACTAAAGCGATACATACTATAGATGAAAAGTAAGCCCAAGAAGAAATTGGACGAAGTTTGATAGCCTCTTTCTTTTTCGATGCACCGCCGTAGAAGGCACCCATCAAAAAGTAAGATACTCCAAGCGCACCAGCACAAGCAGCTGCAGCCATTGAGTTTGCCATCTTAACTTCTAGATGTTGTCCCCAAGCTTGCCACTTCATTACCAGAAAAACGATCGCGCCAAGGCCATAAATCAATGTTAAGCCTGGAAGTAAATAAGTACGCCAAGTTTTAAGAGAACGAGCTGCAAGTAACATCGCTTCATCAGACTCGTCGAACAATTCCTTCGAAGCGCCAGTACTCTTTTTAACTTGGTTTTGTTCATGAGCTTCTAATTCGGCTCGATAAACAAGTCTGTTCTCATTAAATAAAAGGATTGAGAAGAATGCTGTGTTAAGTGAAACAAAAAACAGCAGTTCACCGGTATGGACGTCAGTCCAATAAGATAGAGCTAATGCAGCTAACGAAAATGCTACTGCAAAGATCACTCCAACTAAAGAATATGTTTTAACTTTTGCTGTTGAATCAGTCATATTTATTTGAATTTCTCGAAATTTTTAAGACACTACCCAGTAGATTATACAAATTTTAATTGGCTGTTCAAGAGCTTATCTGAGCATAATTTATGCTCAGACATATATCTTCATTTTCAGATCAAAGATGTGGCCTTAAAATAGCCGCCAAAACATCCTTAGGTTCTGACGGTTCTACATAGAAGCCCGCAGCCTTTAAACTCGCTGTATCAAGCTGAGCGTTTTTAGGTCTCAAGGCTGTTCCTGTTTGATTTGGCTCTGCAATTAACTTATCCGTTGAAACATTCATCAACTCTCCCATTAACAAAGCAGTCTCATACTTAGTTAAAGCTGTTTCACCAGAGTAGTGAAAAGTTCCACTTGGCTTCCCAGATAACATCTTCGCTATAACTTTCGCTATATCATCTACAAGAGTAGGAAACCTCGTTGCCCAATGGTCCACTTTGGCTTCCTCCTGTTTTTTCAGAAGGTTAAAAATGGTAGTAACTGCAGATTCACCCAGCTCTTCTACCTCGCCATACAACACCGGAACTCTGAGAACAGCTGCCTTATCATTTGCTTTTAAAGTCTCTATCTCCCCTTTCAGCTTAGACTCGCCATAGTAATTGAGTGGATTTGGCTCTGATGTCGGTAAGTATGGTGGTTTTGTCCCATCAAAAACATAATCAGTCGATAAATAGAGGAACCAGCAATCATTCTGTTTACATTGCTCTGCCAAAAACCTAGTAGCCTCGATGTTCAAATTATCGGTTACATCTTTTTTATTTTCACAAATGTCTGGTTTTCTTTCTGCGGCGAGATGAACTACTGCATCCGGATTATGCTTTTCAAAAAAAGCTTTCACATCTTCTTTTGAAGTGATATCCACCTTAAAAATATTTCCTTCCGCTCTCGAAAAAGCAGTAGGCACAACGTCATAAGAGTCACTTAACAGTTTCGTGACTGCGCGACCACAAAGCCCCGTAGCTCCAGTAATCCAAACTTTCATTTTGTATCCAAGTTAAATTTTGTTTGATTCAGACTAGATGTTTTTTCATGATCCGCAATCCTTATATAATGATTGACTGAGGACAAAACCTGCATGGGATTTCACAAAGCCCTCTATTTATATCTAGAATTAACTAAAAGTTGTGTGCTTATGAAATCTATGTTTACTTTCTTACTCTTACTTTCGACCTACGCTTCTGCTCAAAACAGACCAAATATTTTATGGATTGTCGCTGAAGACATATCACCACTCATGGGAGCTTACGGTGACAAGGATGCATATACTCCATTTATTGACGAAATCGCTAAAAAATCGCTTGTCTATAAAAGAGCCTATTCA
Source organism: Lentisphaeraceae bacterium (assembly GCA_021232515.1). Taxonomy (GTDB): domain Bacteria; phylum Verrucomicrobiota; class Lentisphaeria; order Lentisphaerales; family Lentisphaeraceae; genus JAKVBD01. Next base: position 32,995 of record JAJPOQ010000055.1, on the reverse strand, counting down.
ACCGCTCCTATATGCTCACCTTCTCGCTCTTGTCTAGCTAGCGGCATGTTTGCAACATCTCTTGGAAGCCAAAACCTCCGATCTGAAGTTAAGCTTCCAACAAGCATCAAACCATTAGCTCAAGTCTTCAAAGAAAATGGTTACTGGACCGCTCTCAGAAATAAAACAGACTATAACTTTAGTGCAAATGGATTATTTGATTATTGGAAAAGTGATACAACTCCTTGGAGGAAATGTCCCAAAGGCAAACCTTTTTTTGCGTTCATGAACCTTGGCAGTACACACGAAGGTTCTGGTAATATTCCTGAGAAGGCTGAAAGTGCCTTAAAAAACCTATCTATAGAAGTAAGACGCAAGCCAAACAAAATCAAACTCCCACCATACTATCCAAATACACCACAAATGAAAAAGTTATGGGCTAGGTACCACGACTTAATCACTGTTTTCGATCAAGAAGTTCAGAATGTTTTTGAAAATCTCAAAAAAGATGAACAAGCTGAGAACACTATTGTCTTTATCATGTCCGACCACGGCATGGGAGCTCCTCGTTATAAACGCTGGCTTTACCTAACCGGCATGCACGTTCCTCTTATCGTTCACATCCCTGAAAGATTCAAGCAACTTTCACCTTACGGCTCAAACCATAAAGAGATTGATGAAATAACCTCTTACGTCAATCTTCCTGCTACGGCTCTAAATCTTGCTGGAATAAAGATCCCTAAAAACTTTGAAGGAAAAGCCATACTTGGAAAAAACTCAACAACCGAGCATAAATATGTCTTCGGCGCAAAAGATAGAGCTGACGACATGTACGACCTTTCAAGGTCAATATTTGATGGACGTTACCTTTACATCCGACACTACCTGCCTCATCATGTACCTATGCAAGAAGGCTACATCATGTCGGATCATAAAAAAGATTTCCACAAAGAACTTCACAGAATACATAACGCTGGGCAAGATTCACTAGAGTCAAAAAAGTTATGGAGCTCTCGCCCTCATGAAGAACTCTATGATCTAAAAAATGATCCCAAAGAATTACAAAATGTCGCAAACGATCAAAGCTTACAAAAGATAAAAACTCAATTAGCGCATGAGCTCAAAAAGTGGAGTTTAAAAACACGGGATAGTGGTTTCTTAACAGAATCTGACATGCACCGTCGAGCCAATGAGGCCAAGCTAACGCCGTATGAAATTTTACAAAACCCTAAAACATACCCAATTGAGAAGATCATGAACGCTGCTGACTTAGCGTCGAAACCTAGAGTTAAGCAACAAACCCTACTAGATTTATATAAGGATAAAGACCCATCTGTCAGATACTGGTCTATCCAAAGTCAGATAATCCGGAACTCAAAAAATGCTGCAACTATAGCACTATTCAAAAAAGGTCTGCATGATGAAAACCTTACTGTAAGAACAACTGCCGCAGAAGGGCTGGCGCGCCTGGGACTTGAGGAGTTAAGCATTCCAGTTTTTAGAGCTCTCCTCAAAGAAACAGAGCCAAACTTAGCCTTATACATCGCTCGTAGTTTATCAACATCGATCAAGGATATACGCCCACTCGAAAGTGAAGTAAGAAAGGCCCGAAAGCAATACCTCGCTCCTGAAGGATCAAAAAGACCTTGGAAAGACTTTATCTACTCTGCATTTACCTGCTGGGCGCTTGAATGGTCTTTAGTAAAATCAGGGTTAAATAGTCATGATGATTTTCATTCCAAATAATTACCCTCTTAACCGATGAATCTCTCACTGTTTTCACAATAGTTTTCAACTAACAACCTAAAGGAAAATATGAAAAAGAAACTTCTCCTACTTTTAGCTGTACTTATCGTCGTCGGCTGTGCTTCTACTGGACTTCGCAAAGACTTTGGTGTCTCAGTCCAACTTTGGTCTGTTCGCGACTATATGAAAAAAGATTTTGAAGGAACTCTAAAAAAGCTTTCTGACATGGGCATGGACGGTGTCGAATTCGCAGGTTACTACCACTACAGCGACAAACCTGAAGAGCTCAAAAAACTTCTTGATGGCTTAAACCTTAAGTCTGCTGCAACTCATATTAAGACAAAAGATCTTCTTCCTGAAAATATCGAAAAAACTATTGCCTTCCACAAAGCTATTGATTGTAAATACTTGATCGTTTCTCATGACGGCAGAGTTTATAAAAGTAAAGAAGCCAATGCTGAAGTCTCAAAGATCTATAACCAAGCTGTTAAAACTCTCAGAAAACACGGCATGAAAGCTGGCTACCACAACCATACTAAAGAATTTGAGTGTGGACCTTGTGTAAACTCAACGTGGTGGGATTCTCTTGCGGAAAACACTGACGAAGACTTCATCCTCCAACAAGATATGGGCTGGACTTGGAAAGCAGGGAAAGACCCTGTGACATTCGTCAACAAGTATCCAAACAGAACTATTTCAACTCACCTTCGTTCGACTATGACTGACGAAAACAAAGCGAAGGGCTTTAAACCATTTATTGGTGAAAATGGCCAAGATTGGCAGAGACTTATAAGAGCTTGTTTAGAAAATGGCGGTACTGAGTGGTTTTCTATTGAACAAACTGACTACCCTGAAGGCGTTACATCTATTCAAAGTGTTGAACGCTCATTCAATAACCTTCATAAGATTTTAAAAGAAATGAATCTTAGATAAATTACCTTCTTTTAGGGTGTAAACTTTTTGCACCCTAAAACACCCCTTTCTGTAAGCTGACAAGCTCTTCATCTGTTATCTTTTTTCATTCACGTGCTAAGTGAATTTTTCGTAAGAATTAAAAATCCTTAAGCTTTTTTGTAAAAACCTTGGCAAAACTTGTCATGTTTTTCCAGAATAGTCGTACAAGGATCAGGAGCATTAGGTTCCTGACTCACAAAAACAACAAAAAAAGTATAGAGATATGAAGTTAACAAGTTTATTGCTTACAGCCATCTTCCTTTTGGTTGCCTGTCAAACACAACCTACGGGACCAGTCGCACCATTGACTCACGGCCCTCTTCTAGGTCGCCAAACCACTACCAGTATCACAGTATGGGGTAGAACTGCAAAGCCTGCTTCTTTCCATGTTAGATACGGAATCGAAGAAGGTATTTACACTGAAGTTTCTGATCCAACAATCAGTAAATTAGAAAACGACAACACTGCAACTGTAACTCTTGATGGTTTAAAGCCTGGAGCTCAGTACTTCTACGCTCTATTTTCTGGAGACAAACAAATAAGTGCTCCTGGGTCTTTCAAAACTCTAAGAGACATGGAAACACTTAAGTCTGAGTTAAACCCTAAAGGTCTTTTCAACTTTAGCTTTGAATTTGCTTGCGGAAACAACCAGTCTCCAAATCCTTCTGGCCTTGGGCCAACTATGCCTGTTTACGACACTCTAAACAGAGAAGTTAGAGACAAAATTGACTTCGCTATATTAAATGGCGATTGGTTATACGAAGAAGATCGTGACTACCCTGCAGAAAAATGGATCAAGCAAGTTGGTGCAACTCATATGCCAAAGACAGTTGAAGTTGCTCCTGTCATCACTGGTTTCTGGGAAAACTACAAGACATACATGAGTCGTCCTAAAAATCTTGCTGAGTGGCACCGTCACGTACCAAGCTACTATACTTTTGATGACCACGAACTTTTAAATGACGTTTTTGGTTGCGGTGAAGAAGGCTACAGAAACCGTCGTGCTGTTATCCGTGACATCGGTACTCAAGGTTGGTATGACTACCTAGGTTGGTCTAACTTTACTGATACTGAGCAAGGTATACACTTCGGCAAAGGTCAGATGACTAAAGGTTCTGACATAATCGTCGACAAGTCTGCTGACTTCACAAAAATCGATCTTAAACAAGCTGCAAACCTACACGTTCACTGGGGCACAAAAAATGCCGCTGTTAAAGACATCCCTGAAGGTGACACCGAAGGTGGAGATCCAAATGCAAACGTTTACACTATTGTTAAAGTTCTAGACAAACACCGCGTTCAAGTTAGCCCAGCTGCTGCTGAAACTCGCGAGAGTAGCTACTCTATCGGTCGTCGTTCTTATGGTACTTTCAAAGTTGCCAATGCACGTTTCATCTTCCTAGACACAAAAACTCACAGAGAAATGCACGACACCAAAAATCCTGGTAAAAAAGGCATCTCTATGATCGGTAAAGAACAGCGCGAGTGGATGATGAACCTTATGAAGAAAAAAGATGCAGATTTCTACTTCCTTATTTCTTCAGTTAACTTCATGGTACCTCATGTTGGCGGTGGTGGTCACCACTTCGACACAGCTACTAAAGATGACGCATGGACTGTTTTCCTCGACGAAAGAGAGAAACTAATTAACTTCTGGGACAAGCTAGACAAACGTGTATTCGTTCTTTCTGGTGACCTACACAACTCATACTCTGTAAAGATCACTGAGAACGTTTGGGAATTTGCATCTGGTCCTCATAACTCTGTTAACCACAGACCTGAAGATGAAGGTGGTCGTCCAATCAATGGTAAGTTCAAGTATGGTCCTCGTGAGTGCGACATACGTTGGTCTACTTATGCTAGAAGCGACATCCCTCGTGAAAATAGACTTTTCCCACACTACTGTGTTATCGACATCAAAAATGTCTTTAACAACCCTAAAGAAAGAGACGGCGAGAGACTTATTCCTTTCGTTAAGCCTCATGTTATCTTTAAGTTTTATGATGGCCTAACTGGCGATCTTGCTTACGCTGAACCTGTTCACGCTAAGTAATAACTTTATAGAATAAAAAAGCTCGGTTTAATCACCGAGCTTTTTTTTTGCATAAATTTGTCGTTAAATACTAAATCGAAAAACCTTCTACTGAAGAACTCGTACTAGTTCCAAAGCGATCCACTTCCACTCCCATATGATTTAAGAGAGGTACAAACAGATTGGCTAAGTTAGTATTATTTTTACTATCGTGAACAATGTGACTACCATGCTTAAATCCGCCGCCTGCAATCATGATTGGCAAGTTATGCCAGTTGTGAGACGCCGCACTTCCTAAGTTTGAGCCAAAAAGTATCGCCGTATTATCTAGAACGTTTCCATTCCCTTCTTTCATACTTTTCACTCTATTCAAGAATCGATTAAACTCTACGAACTCGGCATCCTCAACAATTTTTAATTCAGCAATCTTAGCTGGATCTTTACCATGGTGGGAAAGGTTATGCCAATCATTTTTCACACCGTCAAGATTTGCTATAGGAGCACTTAAAGAACCTAGAGAGTAGGTCATAACACGAGTTGAGTCAGTCTGTAAGGCCAGCGCCATCAATTCATAGAAAAGTCTCTGCTTCTCTATCACGCCATGCTTATCTGGATCATTCTTCACAGTAAAGTCTACTTTGGGCTTAGGCTTGTTAACCCAGTCCTTATTTTGCTCAAGACGTATCTCCAAAGCTCTAACAGAAGACAAATACTCTTCCAACTTCTGTCGATCTTCATTCCCCAGAGTCTTCTCTAAATCTTTTGCGGGCTGCATAACTGTATCGAGGATACTTTTATTCTTCAGTAAATTCTTCTCGTCTTTTTTAATTTGGTCTTTTGATTGATCGACAAATAACTTCTTAAAGACTTTTACTGGAGATGGATCATAAGGAATAGAAACACCATTTGCGGTCCATGATAGTGAATGACCTCCTGAAGCAGAAAGGTTCATAAACTGGTAACGAGTAGCCGCGCCTATCTTAGCAGCCATAACCTGATCTATAGAAATTCTATTTTTAAAGCCGGCCAATCCTGGTCTTTCAACAGACGTCAACCAAGTCAAACCCGATGAGTGACCATTGGCGCCATTTTGATTTGGGTGACAGAATCCAGAGAATATAGTAAAATCATTTCGATGATCTTTTATAAGCTTTAAATACTCTGGTAAGTCGTAGTCTTTGCCGGCCTTCTCAGGAGTAAAGTAAGGCATATGAAAACCTAGAGGAGCTTGAGCAGCAATAAACCTTTTAGGAGCCTGAGACTTTTTAGATGCTGCTTTCGTCTGAAACGCTGGAAGCATAGCACCTAAAAAAGGTAAGGCCATAGAAACGCCAGTACCCTTAAGCATTGTACGGCGGTCGATCTTCTTTTTCGTTGATATATATGACATGTGTTTAGCTCCTACTTCGACAAAAATATACGTGAATTAATTACTAGTTTAAAGATATCCTTAACGCGATAGCCTTTTTTAGAGGCTTCTTTGACGATAGCTTTTATCTCAGGCTCATCGGAGAACCCCATGTTACGTCCTGTAGAGAAAGTCAGTAGTTTACCAACAAACGCTTCAGCTAAAAGATCTGGCTTAGTGACCATATAGTCTCGAAAACCTTTATAGCCTTTAAAACTTGCTCCATCTGGCATTTCGCCTGAAGAGTCGACGTCCGGACCAATTCTATAACGTGTACCCGAAATCTTTTTGCCTTTACCTGCCGTAGCACGGTAGTAAGTTCTATGACCGCCAATTGGATTAAACTCTTCAAGGGCAAAACCCAAAGGGTCGATTCGCGAGTGACACCCCTGACAACTTTGAAGAGAACTGTGCTTCGCTAACAATTCGCGCAGTGTAGTTGCTCCACGAGTATCTGGTTCAACTCCAGGAACTCCTGGTGGTGGCGGTGGTGGTTCTTTACCGAGAAGTCTTTCCATAACCCAGATGCCTCGAACAACTGGCGATGAGTTGGTGCCATTTGCAGAAACCTTCAGAATGCTACTCTGTGTCAAAAGGCCACCTCTCAAACTATCTTGCGGTAAAGTGACTTTACGAAACTTGGTGCCATTTACTCCTGAAATGCCATAGTGACTTGCTAGGCGATCATTCAGCAACAAAAAGTCCGACTTTATAAAGTTCTTTATCGGTAAGTTTTCTTGAATCATCGTTCTTAAAAACTCTGTCGTCTCAAGCGGCATGGAGTAGCGTAAGTATTCATCATACTCTGGGAAAAGGCGTTTATCTGGTGCGGTAAAATCCATTTCTCTTAGATTCAACCATGCATCAGTAAAGTCTGTAATGAAGCGCTCAAACTTTTCATCTTTCATCAAGCGTTCAAACTGTTTATTTCTTTCCTTTTCCTTAGTCAGGTCTGCTTTTTTCAAATGCTCATCTGGGACGGTTCTATTTAAAAAGTATGAAAGGCGACCAGCAATTGCTAAGCTACTTAAAGCTCCTTGCTTCTCATGAAAGTATAGGAAGTCTGTGGAACTTAGAAGAGCTACAACTGCCGTCTTTAAAGACTCCTCATAAGTTTCGCCTAATTTGCGCTCCTGCTGAAACAAACTCATGTATGGATCGAGCTTTACACTGTCTTTACGAATAAGTTTTTTAGATAAGGTATTCAGCGCTAAACGAGCCGCCGCCGCTTCATCTGAGACCTCTACTTTAAATTTAGGGCGATACCATGACTTCTTCTTATCTTTGGGGTTACCAGGCTCTTGCTCGATGCGTTTGACGCCAGTAAAAAGAAGTTTATGTCCAGGGCTAGGATAATCAGAATAAAGAGGACCATTCATAACTACATTGGTAATCGCTAGACCGGGACCTTTGTAAGCTTCGATAGGAGTTTTATTCTTCTTGCGTTCATTGCGCTCCTTATCCTTTATTCCATAAGGCTCAATAGTGATCATTTCGCCATCGTATAAATATGCGCTTATCTCAATACTCGATTTCTCTGGAGGAAAAGAGTAATAACCAAAAACTCGTGGAGTTGAACCTTTGTCATGTTTAGACGCAGACACAGAAAATCTAACAGGTATATCTGACTGATGAGCATAACCATTTACTTGAATGCTATAAAGACCTGGTTTGCGTATTCTTGAGCTACCTATTTTACCTGAAGGGTAACCTAACTTCTCAAAACGAACTACTGAGTTGTCCGGAAGTTTTTTCCAAACCTCACCAATGAACTTTTTAACATCGCTTTTACTATCTAAAAAACTTACAGTCTTTGTCTCTGCTTTTGGAGCTGTACTCCATTCTGCGATGGACTCATCAACGACAAAACGAGCGACTTCTATATACTTCTGCATTTGAGCCATAGATATACCGAGGGCTTTACCTACCGTATCAAACTCATGAGAACGCCCATCTTCTGGTAACTGTTCCGCTATTTTTAAGTTGGTACCAAAAACGTCATTTAGTGTATTTTCATATTCTTGATTATTCAGTCGTCTAAGGATTGTCCCTTTCTTAGCGGAATGAACCCTAAAAAGACTTGGAGATAGATGATGCTCAAAGCTCTCTAGATCTTTAGAGCTTGGACGCTTCTTCTTTTTCTTAGGAGGCATTTCTCCAGAGATAGCTCTTTCAAGTACTTGTTCCCACTTAAAGAATATAGCTGGATCGGAAAGATCTTTGCCTAATTTATCAAAGTCAAAACCACCTTTATCAACACCGTCGCCATGACAATCATAGCAGTATTTTTCTACAAAGGGTTTTACTTGATTGAAATCGATTTTTACTTTCTCCAACGAGAATGCTGATAAGCAGCAAAAGGATAAAAGCAACATTATTTTGTTTATCATAAGTTCTCCATACACACTGTCTAGAATAGAATAACCTTCAAGACAATAAATATTACAAAAAATACACAAGAGCTTTATGACTGCAGGAAATAAAGAGTCAAGATAGATACTCGACTAGTTTCATACACAATATTTACACAACAATCAGCTATTTATAAATAAGAATTATAAACAAATCCCACGCTGATTTTTACGAACAAAACAAAAAAAATGCCGACTCTTTCGAATCGGCATTTGAAAACTATGATCGGAAAATGATTATTTCATTTTCTTCTTAGAAGTGTCTTTAAGCTCTACGCCTGCAGGAAACTTAGCACCTTCTTTGACCCATTGCTTAAATTTAGCAACTTGATCTTTAGTAAGAGTACCGCCCTTAGGAGGCATAACATCATCATCATCATCTGTCATTGAGATAAGTTTTATAATGTAACTTGCATCAGGTTTACCAGCAACAAGTGGTGTTTCTTCAGAATCACCAGCTTTAAGGATATCTTTTGCATTACTAAGGCGGTATTCACCTTTCTGCTTTTTTGCACCGTGACATTTAACGCAACGGCTTTCTAGAACTGGTTTGATATCTTTATCGAAATCAACACCTGCTTGTAGGGAGATAGCAGTCAACATTGCTGCTGTGCCAAAGATGAACTTTCTCATGTTCGTTCAGTCCTTTTGTTTGATTAACATTGTTCCTAATGTTCAGTGAGCACTTATTATAGTCGTCCTGTATACGAAGTCAACAGGAGCATAAATGCCAAACATCTTAATTGTGAGTAAAATCAGTGATATCCTAATATTCTCATAGTTATTAGACGAAATAAAATGATAATTAATGACAGTTTTAAGAAAATTTTCATGAAACCTCTGAAGTATTTCTACTTCATACCCTTAGAAGCATAATGCCGAAGTCAGGTACTGATATTCTTAATTATCCAAACAGACATGAAGCTATAATTTACACAAGTACATTCTTTTTAGCTTAAGAATTCAACCAAATGTCCTCTACTCTCAAGCTTATTTTTTAGATTAAATTTCCATTATTCTTCATTTCTTAAAGAGTAAGATATTTCTTTTATAATAACATAGTGATATTATAAAGTCGAATTACCTAAACTCATTGTACTTATAAGGAAAAATATGAAAAACGAATTAAAAATATTTACCAAACTAAGCATTACCATGTTTGGTATCTTTTTCACCTGGGGCTCTTGGTATGCTACCATTGGTTTTTTTATGCTTGAAAAAGGAATGGGCGAATATATTGGCTGGGCTTACTCATCTACTCCTCTAGCAGCAATAGTCACTCCATGCTTTATGGGAGCTTTTGCAGATCGCTTTATGAATGCAGAAAAACTACAAGCCTTATTGTTAGTTGTCGGTGGAGTATTTATGGCAATAGTTCCACAGTTCGCATCAGTCGATTCTGCCACACTATTCCTAACGTTTATTTTCTTGCACGCTTTATGCTTCATGCCAACTCTGGGTTTATCTAACACAATATGCCTAACCCACTTAAATGATCCTGAAAAGTCCTATCCCAGAGTTCGAGTCTTTGCAACTTTAGGTTGGATTCTGGCTGGTTTATTTATGAGCGCATTTCTCATGGCCGATACAAGCGTTATTCAGTTTTACATCGCTGCAGTTTCTTCAATACTTACAGGTATATTCTCTTTCTTACTTCCACATACAATACCGACCTCAGAAAATAAAAAAGTCGCTATCGGGGATCTCCTAGGAATTAAGGTTTTCCCATACTTTAAAAATTTTAAATTTACTATTTTCATGCTAGCGTCATTTTTAGTTTGTATAGGGATGATGCCCTACTGGGCAAATGGCGCTACTTTTCTAGGACACGCTGGTATTGACCACCCTGGCGCATTCCTAACTCTTGGCCAAATAACCGAGCTCTTTGTTTTGTCATTGATATTGCCTTTCTTCATTAAAAAGTTTGGCATTAAGTGGACGATGATCATAGGTATAAGCTCATGGATTCTTCGTTACCTAGTATTCTCTGGGGCTGCAGGCATACTATCCGAATCCTCTCAATTCAGTTTACAGATCGGTGCGATGCTTACGGTGGGAGTTGTATTGCATGGATTCGCTTACGACTTTGTTTTTATATCCGGTTATCTCTACATTGATAAAATAGTTAAATCAGAAGTAAGAGCTCAAGCTCAAGCCCTTTTGACAGTTTTCACACAAGGAATTGGTTTTCTTCTCAGTGCCCAAATTTTCTCTGGAATTATCTACAATCAGGTTGTTGGAAGTTCTCCAACTCACCAAAACTTTCAAACGTTCTGGTTGTTGCCTGTTATTCTTCTGACAATAGTTCTTTTTCTCTTTGTCTTCTTATTTAAGGATAAGACGATTAGGAGTGAAGATGATAAACTGCTTTCAGAAGTTTCTGGATAAACTAGCAGTACACAAAAAAACCCTGAAGTATTTCTACTTCAGGGCTTGAGTGGCAGGACCGGGACTTGAACCCGGGACACAAGGATTTTCAGTCCTCTGCTCTACCAACTGAGCTATCCCGCCGACGTGTCTTGTAGGTCGAACACGTGCAGAAAATAGTCTTGTTTGTGACCTTGTCAATCGACTATTTTAAGTTTTTTAAGTAAATATTTTTATTTCTTAACCAAAGTAAGTTTCTGAACCTTTCCAGATGAATCTCACAGCGTCCAAACGAAGCGTCGAACGAGACAAGGCTTCAGTCAACTTATTCTTTTGATTCTCAAGTATTTGAATTTCTTCCGCGGACACCGCAGGGTTGATTTTCGCGAGCTCTTTTAAGCGCTGAATCCCCTCTTCTTCGGTGATTTGCATTTTTTTAATACTTTCCGCCAAAATCTGCTCTTTTATACCCTCAACCTGCTCTCGACTCGTTTCAAGCATTGCAGGAATTAGCTGATCAACTACCTGAGGGACATCTAAAACTTTATGAGGTTCGCCGTCTTCGAGCTCTTCAATTAGGTCTTCAAATGGGAATTCTGCAGTTAAATCCTCCATCTTATGATTCATAACTAAACGAATAGGCGTTGCTGGAAGGTACCTGAACACCTGTAAATCTGGAGCAGCTGTAGACTCTAGTACAAAAACAGTCTCTAAAAGTAGAGTTCTTGAATCCTCATCTTTGTATAAGGCAAAGGAAGCATTTCCCTTCTCACTACCAAGTAACTGATCGATCATCCCGCCAACGAGTGGATGCTCCCAGTTCAAAAACATCATCTGTTCATCGTGCAAGGCTTTTTGGCGACGCAGGCTCATCATCTGCCCCTCTGGGAGAATCGCAGGTAAAGCGTCTGTAATCATATTTGGTCCTGGAGCAATCTTCCATATAGCCGGGCTCATTTCTTCATGCAGTATACCGAAGTAGTCAAAAGCATCTTCCAGATAAGTTTCTAATTGATGGTCTTCATCTTTCTCGGCTATTTCATTGACGAGGTAAGTCGCTTTGTCTTCTCTAAATGAATTGTACTCAAGTAAAGCATCTCGGCCTTCAAGGATCTTACTACGCACCGCTTCTGACTTGATCGCCAATTCTTTCAAGAAAGCTTGATACTTGCTTCCTGAGAATTCTTTATTTATCAACAACTCTAGAAACTCAGTTTCCATTATCTCTCTGAAAACAACTTCTCCTTGAAGCGATTGCTCAAATGCATTTAAACCTTCATGATAAAAGCGTAGAAGAGCTTCCTGGCTAGTTTCTTCAAAGAATGGTACATGAATCTTAACAGTCTCTGTTTGACCTATGCGATCAAGTCGACCGATACGCTGCTCAAGTAAACCTGGTTGAATGGGTAAATCCCAAAGGATCAAATTATGAGCAAATTGGAAATTTCGACCTTCACTGCCTATTTCTGAACAGAACATGATTTGGGCGCCGTTTTCATCAGCAAAGTAAACTGCATTCTTATCCCGTTGCATGAGACTCATACCTTCATGAAACAGAACCGTCTTTCTTCCACTTAAACTTTGAAAAGCAGCTTCAATCTTTTCTGCTTTCTCTCTTGTCGAACATATGAAAAGAACTTTCTCATCATTATTCTTCTGAAGGAAGTTTACTAACCATTCGATTCGAGGATCATTTGAGAACTTTTCGCGAATGGCATGAGTATCGACAAACTCTTTAAGATCTTGTAGTGACTCCAAGACTGCATCTGATAAGTACTCTTTATAGCTTTGAGGCAATGAGAACTTATGTATTTGAAGTTTTCTTTCCGGAAAGTTTTTCATGATTCGACGCGTATTTCTAAAAATCATTCGACCTGGACCGTGCCTGTCGACGAGTGCGTCTAAAATACTGTCTCTATTCTTTTCTGGCTCTTTAAGCCACTCAGCCAGCTTTGCTTCACCCTCTAAAACTTCTTTTAAAAGCTTCTTCTCTGAAGCTGATACTTTCTTCCCTGACATAAGGGATCTTGCTGCCGCTGCTGTTTGGCGGTCATCCTCAACTTCATTCAGGAACTTTTGTAAGTCGTGAAACTTATCCGGATCTAGAAGTCTTAAACGAGCAAAGTGACTTTCTTCGCCCAGCTGTTCTGGAGTCGCCGTCAGAAGTAAAACTCCCTTTGAGCCATTACATATACCTGAAGCCAGTTCATACTCTGGAGAACTCTTTTCAGGGTGCCACTCTATATGGTGAGCTTCATCAATAACCGTCAAGTCCCATTCACCCTGAACAGCACGCATACCCCACTCAGGCTTCTCTAGAAGTAACTCCTGACTAGCAATAACTAACTGATCCTGTAGGAAAGGGTTAACCGATTCATCAAACTGAGTCACTGCTTTACAGCGCTCTTCATCCATAATCGTGAACCAAAGATTGAACTTACGGAACATCTCAACAAACCACTGATGAACAAGCGACTCAGGAACTATCACTAAAACGCGGGTCACTGCACCGGTTAAAATTTTACGATGCAGAACTAAGCCAGCTTCAATCGTCTTACCAAGACCGACTTCATCTGATAGTAGTACGCGTGGATTCTTTCTAGAGGTCACTTGAGAGGCAACGTAAAGTTGATGTGGTATAAGATCGATACGCGCACCTGAGTAACCATAAACAGAACTACTTTTTATTCTATTTTGATGCTCATAGCTCTGATAACGAAGATTGAATAATCGATGATCATCTAAATGCTGCTTCAAAAGCTTATCGTGTGGCTCACTAAAGCTCAAATTGTCAGCCAGCTCAGTTTCGATCACTCTTTCTTGTTGATTGAAGTAGTAAAACAGACCGTTTTCTTCCTCAACATCAGAAACTTTAAATTCGACATCTTGCTTATCTGTAACTTTATCGCCAACTCGAAAGACAGCTCTTTTCAATGGAGCGCTTTCCGGAGAGTAAACACGCGTTGTCTGTGAAGCTCCAAAGAAGATATGAACTTCTCTTGTCGTCGTTTTTAAAATTGTTCCCAGACCTAATTCTGGTTCAGCTTCGCTTATCCAGCGCTGTCCTGCTAAAAACATCATTCTTTCTCTTTAAATACTTTTAATTGCATGATCCATTCGCCATCAATCAACTTGCCATTCAACATGGATCTTTGATAATTTCTTTGTGGGGTGAAGCAAAATGATAAATCACTAGTTGTCTTCACCTCAATTATAAATTCTATTTGTTCATCGCCCGTTGGGGCCAAGTCTACCGGAATAGCGAGCCAGTCTCCTTTAGGGTAAGGAAATGTATGATCACTAACTGTAAGCTTACCATTTTGAATAATTCTCAATGTCAATTGACCACTACTTTTAGCCCCCATATATAGCCTAAGTAGGCCTCTACAGGGCTTTGACAGTTTATCCACAAAAGTCTTCTGGAGAACATCGGTGGTTTCTACTCGATTAAACAACCATCCTCCATAAAAAAGTAAATTCCCATCACTGAAGTATTTCGCCTCATTCGTCTCAAAAACTCTACCTTCAGGAGCAACGAAACGATGAATTGTCGGCTCTAAGGTTTCTCGATACAGGTTAAACAATCTATAGACTATCCAAATCGCAACTATAACTCTCGAAAATTCTAAAAATACCTTCTTACGACTAGGATTTGATAAAAACACCTCTCTAAGTGCAAATATTTCGGCTCCAGTGAAAATACACATGATTGGAACTAAAGGAACCTTGTAGCGAGACAGTATATAAAACAGCACCACACTGCCTATGTAGGTAAGTGAAACTAAGTAAGTGAAAAGTATCTTTTTATTTTTAAATGGTTTATTAAAAATGAATCGAAAAAGTGAAGAAAGAAAAAATAGTGACACAACCCAGTAATCAATTAATACTGGCCAAGCTAACCACGAAACATGTTTTGTGTTTTTGGCCAAAGTCGTATTATTAAAAGATTCGTAATGACTAAAATACAACAATAGCATACGAGCCTTTAACTCAAGCCACTGAAGAGGTTCTGAAAAAATCCAGGCCTTTACCTTTTCATTCAACTCATCTTTGGGCCAATGGTTAACTTCTTGATATTCATCGTAAATTATATAATGAGAGTCATCCATATTTATTGTACCTGGAGGCGCATCCGGGTTATTCCCTATGGATAAAACCGTTCCTCCTGCAATACTTGGACCTGTCCATTCTTTTTTAATATCGTAGTTTTTCAAAGAAAAAGGTAATTGAGGAACATACACTGCCATCAAAAACACAGTTGAGTATAGAAGTCTCTTTCTCCAAGGCTGTTGACTCAAGAAAATAAAAAGTAGTACTATAGGAACGACTAGCAAAAAGTTTCCTCGACACAAAATCGAGCAGGAAAATAAAACGCCAGAAACTATCCACCAGACAGTTCTTTTACGCTCAAAAGACAAAATCACGCAATAAATAGAAACTGTTATTAAAAATGTCTGCAATATAGCGACAAGTGCATACGGCGTATACAAAATATGATTTCTGAAGAGAGCCAAAATTATAGCTGCAAGTAGTCCTGATTTCCTACCTAAAAGCTTTGCTCCTAAAAGCCCTGTAAAGAAAACTGTCAGGGCACCTAAAAATGCCTGAGAGATAACTACAGATAATATACTTCCACCAAACATGGCAAAGAGTATATTTAAAAATACAGCATAGTAAAATGGTTGATAATAGTAAGCCCCATCAAAATCAGTGTAACTACCTGTATTAAATTGCTCCGCATACTTGAGGTAAGTATGCATATCTGTTTCGGGTATAGGCTCCGTGACACCTGGAACATTATTGTACATCTGCCAACCAGCTAAAAGTCTGATGCCTAACGCTACGATAGTTATAGCAATAAGTATGACCCAGAATTTTTTCTGATGTTCTTTCATATCAACCTTTTAAGAAGCCGGCGACTTTACCTTTTTTATTTTTCGCTAAACCGTGTCGAATATTCATCTTTTCGCCAGCAGAAACACCATCATTATAAATCGATGGATCTACATTCTGCCGTACACTACGGCGACGAACATGAGGATTAAGTTCGTGGTAAAAGTCATCTAATTTAGAATCTCGAATATGCACCAAAGAAAGTTTATTTAAAATGGTCTCACGTTCATTTTCCAATTTACGATAAAAACCATCGTAAAGTCCCGTGAGAAAGATTCGCTTCTTCCGGTTCACTGTAGTCCCGTGTTTCTTTCGGTATGCTTGCCACAAGTGGCCGCCTTGATTGATCAAAAAATAATAGACGTACTCGGCACTTTTCAAATTTTCGACATCGCCAAAAATCTCAAATTGCCAACCGACTGAGACGCCATGCTCAGTTCGAATATTTTGAATTGCTTTAACGAAATAAAATTCTGTCAATATACCAATTATTGTGTGCTCAAATCGAGGGATTTTCTTTCGAATCAAACCTATGGGCATGACCGAGTAACTAAACTTCTCTTGCTCAATCAAAGAAATATTATGTTTACAAGATAACTCATGGGCTTTAGTTAAAGCCAAAGCTGCTTCATGCTCGTTTGAAGAAGTTGATAGGGCTAGAAGTTTATTGATCTTATTTCTAAATGAACCATTTGAAGAATCTAAGCGTGCAGTCGCTTCACTACTAATTCCAAGTGAAGCGCAGACTTTAGCAAAAGTCTCACCATGTGGCTTTTCTTTGATTGAATAGATCTCATCCACTATCTGATGAGCCAATTCATGTTTGAGTGTTAAGACTACGTCTTCCCAAGGAGAATCTTCTAAATGTTCTAAAGATATCTCTATAGTCCGAGTTTTAGTACACCAAAGACCTAAAGTATTTTTGGGCAGTTCTCCAACAAAAACTTTAGCTGGAACCAAATTAAGAGAATGCTCTTTGATAACTTTTTCATAAGTTGTCTGAAGTAAAAAACTCCAGCCACGAACTTTTTCTTCTAACATGCAGGTATCAACTAGATTTTTTGGCGACCGCTTTGGGTGCGTTTTCTGAGAGAATATTATATATCTTAGGAATCAGGTATTTGATGATTGAAGCTGCTGGGACAGCAAAAATCACACCTGTCAATCCTGCCATCAAACCACCGAGTAATACGACTGCAATAGTCTCCAGTGTATTCAAACCTAATGCTTCACCGACAAATGCCGGATAAAGGAATAACTGCTCCACAACCATGTTCATAATGGAGTAGAAAACAAGTATGGTCACCAAGAGGGCTGCCGAAACCTCGCCAGTCGCTATGCAAACAACCATAGTTAGCAATGCACTTGCCATAGGCCCTAAAAAAGGAAGTAAGACTGTTAAACCTGCAATAGCGCCTAAGATCACAGCGTATGGTATACCAAGAATCAAAAAGAATGAAATATAAATAATGCTTTCAATAATGATGATCCAAAGATAACCGCGAACCCAAGTCTGTAACTTCAGAGTTATAGCATCCATAATTCCAGCAGCAGTTTTTTGAGTCTCGCCTGATGTTTTTGGCATCCAACCACTGTCAAAAATGCTTTCTACAAGATAGTCTCCCATAGATTTTCTCTGACCACCTTTTTGTTGGAACTCGGCCATCTTATCTAAAAAGAATGAAAAGAAGAATAAAGTTAAAAGTAAATTTAAAATGAAAGCTGCTAATCCACCAAGAACATTTGTTGCTATGCCAAAAACGCCACCAAACTTTTCATTGACCTTCTGTTTTAAATCATTCATTTGAGCTTCATCAGCCAAAAATTCTTCGATCTTTTTTACCGAGGTTTCAACAAAAGGAACTTTCATCAAGTCTGGATTAATTCTGTCTAAAAATGTTTCTACATAGTTCGCAGGGGTTTCATCCGTGGCTTTCCCTTGCTCATTCACTTCTGTGATTGTTTCTTTTGCTGCGGTATAATAAGTAGAGGAAATCCATGTAGCTATGACCCCCAAAGCAACTGCACTCAAAGCGACCGTCAAAACTGTTGCATGGCATGACCTACTAAGTAGCGCTTTCTTTTTCTTTTCTTCGCATTCTTCCATAGTGCTTTCTTTTTCAACTGGAACTGCTTTTGAAAAAATTGTTCTTACTTTCGAAGCAAATGCGGAAAATGGTTTAAAGCAAGACTCTACAAAAGTCACGCCTCGGGCAACTATACCATTATTAAAAAAGCTATCGGCATACCACTTTTGAAGTGGCAAGAAAAAGTATGCTAGGATTATTCCAAATAATACAGACTTTAAAAACGTAGCCATCAAGATGAAGATAAAAATAATAACAAGGGCGGCAAATACACCCGCACCTGAACGAACTAGTGTGGAGTGAGTTCGAATCGACTTTGCGGCTTCTGACTCTGCATGAGAAACAACATCATCTCGAATACCCAAAGCTTTACCGATCTCTAAAATAACTTCTTTCTCTTGAAGATTGTATTCACCATCGGCGTATGCGACATTTATCAAAGCTGCAAGAATATTTTCTTTTTCACCTTCAGTAAAGTCACACAAAAGTTCACAAGATTTTTCGATTGATTGTGGGTTCTGAACTTTTAGAAGTCGTTGGAAGCGCAGGACTGCATTTTGACCATACTTATCTTTGAAGTAACCTGAGACAGTTTCCACTTCAGAGTCTTTGATCGCACCGTCAGCTTTCATCACATAAATAAATAGAAGCATAACAGCTTCTTTTATTTTAACGAATTCGTCTTCTGCATAGTCACGAGAGTGTAAAGAATCCAACACATTCCCCAATGCTTGTTTCACTGGGTTTGTCATGCGTAAAGCAGCTTTACTTAAAATAGATTTTGATTCTTGCTTTTTCATTTACCTTCCAAGCTAACACTCAAGGGTCTTATCTTCCCTCTTCAAATAGCGAGTGTCAAGCCCTCTCTTGCCCAGAATATATCCATACGTGGTTCCGTATCTTGGAATTTCTTGAGATAAGAAGCGCTTAATTGGTCAATAAAACTATCTGTATGCATAGGGTCATGATGATAAACAGCGACTTGTTTAACTCGAGACTTCTGAGCTAAGTTGAGTAGAGTTGGAACTGCTGTGTGTCCCCAACCTTTTTTAACTTCATATTCTTCAGAAGTATACTGACCATCAGCTATAAGTAGATCCGCATCTTGTATATAAGCTTGGTACTGTTTCCCCAGTTCAGAATCATTTTTCAATTCGCCGTCCTGAGTAAAGTGAAAGTCCAATTCATGATCGGTAGCATAAACTATCTTTTTCCCATCACGTTCAAACTTATAACTCAATGAACCTCCAGGGTGATCCAATTCTTGTAGAGTGATTTTATTATCGGCTATCTCAATAGTGTCACTTAACTGAAGGTCATTAAACTCCATTTCAGAACCGAGAGCTGACAACTTCACCGGGAAGTAACTTGAGTCCATTTGTCCAACAAGGATGTTTTCAAGCATCGCATCTTTGTTAGAAGTGCCGTAGATGTTTAACCGAAAGGAAGGATCATAAGCTGGCTGAAAAAATGGCAAGCCTTGTATATGATCCCAATGAGTGTGACTTAAAAAGAGAAATAACTCTTTCTGTTTATCTTTTTGAATTGCTGCTTCCCCCATGATTTCTACACCAAGAGGACGTATGCCTGTACCAGCATCAAAAATAAAGTATTTCCCGTGTGATTTTATAGAAACACTAGAAGTGTTACCGCCATATTTCTCCGTAGATCGTCCTGGAGTGGCAATTGACCCACGTGTTCCCCAAAAAGTTACTAGTAACTCAGCTGCCATCTACAAACAGAGCTCTTCACGTTCTGAGTAGTAAATCTTTGTAGCACCTATCTGTATAAGGTCATTGGGGCGTAAAATACACTTGGCTATCTTAACACCGTTTACATAAGTGCCGTTTGTACTACCATTGTCTTCGACATAGTAATCCTCACCATTTATATAAACACATGCATGATGCCGTGAAACATTTGTAAATGGAAGTGTTATCTGATTATCAGTCGTTCTTCCCATAACAACTTTTCCATCAGTCAATTTAAAATTAAGTCTCGGCCTTTCGGGAGAATTAACTTCCAAGTAACTGACGCGGCGACGACTCATGCCTGTCAGAACTTCCGTTCTTGACATAGCTATAGTTCTGCTGTCGCTTTGACTTTGTTGCTCTTCATCCATACCGTTTACCCGTAAAAATAACGTCCCTTTCTTCTGCACTTTCGTATGAGCTAAGAAAGTCTTACGTTGTAGATCTTATTGACGATCCAGTAACCAATTATATACATCCTGAAGTATGTCTTCAATATATAATTCATTTTTCCAATCGCAGACAGATTTTAGCTTCTTCATATCTGACACGTAAATTGGAATATCCGCATATCTCTCGCCAAGTTCTTGTCCGACTTCAACTTTGTTGCCTGAAATCTCTTGGCACATGGTTGTCAATTCTAACAAAGAGAAACTAGAATCCTGTCCTCCACCAACATTGAAAACACCGTCTTGAAACTTCTCTGGGTTTTCCATTTGATAAATTATCAGTCTCACCAAGTCTTTTATATGCACTGCATCTCGGACTTGTTTGCCAGTACCATTAAAGCCTATGTACTTAAGACTCTTCTTTTGCATATGAGCATGCATCCAAAACGACATTATGCCTTGATCAGCCTTACCAAACTGACCTGGACCAGCAATCAAACCACATCTATTGACAATAACTGGCCAATCAAAAAGACACTTATATTCTTCGAGAACGAGTTCTGCTGCCATCTTACTAGCGCCATAAAATGATTTAAAGCCAGTGATAGAGCAATCTTCACTCACACCATTTTTGGACAAACCAAAACATTCTTGTTTTTCTGAAATTTCAAAGCGAGACTTTCCTTCAGAAAAATTTAAAATTTTTAATTGTTCGATTGCATAAACGCGACTTGTAGATAAAAACAACAACCCGGCGTTCTGTTCTCGACAATACTCTGCACAGTTCACTGCACCATTTAAATTTGTCTGAATGACATAACCTGGACTACCATCTGAGCCTGCCAAAACTGAAGGCTCTGCTGAGCACTCTACTAAAAAGTCTATCTTGCCCACTTTGCGAAGATCATCTGGTAGGCGAACATCGCCATGGATAAAAGAAATCCCGCGAGATTCTAAATCTGCTAAGTTCCCTTCACTTCCTCGACGCAAAAGGTTATCAAGTACAACGACCTCAATATTCTCATAATGTTCTTTAAGCGCAAAGGCTATATTTGAACCGACAAAACCAGCTCCACCAGTAACTAAAACTCGTTTCATTTTGCCGCCTCAATATTCGCCTCGTATATCTGAGAGAAAATATCATCGATGTCATACTTATAAGACCACTCGGGGTAATGCTCCTGAAACTTGCGAACGTCAGAGACATACCAAATATGGTCGCCAATCCTATTTTCATTTAGATACGAAACATTCATCTTCTTACCAGAAAGATTTTCACACTTTCCTATCGCTTCTTTCATCGAACAATTACTGTGACGGCTTCCGCCGATATTATAAACTTCACCGTTTCGTGGGTTTTGATAGAAGTGATAAAAGGCATTTACTAAGTCATATGAGTGGATATTGTCCCGCACCTGTTTTCCTTCGTAACCAAAAATACGATACTCTTTTCCCGAGCATGCACACTTCATAAGGTAGGCAAGGAAACCATGGAGCTCTGCTCCTGAGTGAGTCGGGCCTGTTAAACAACCGCCTCTAAAACACGCTGTCGGCATATTGAAGTATCGACCATACTCTTGTACTAAAACATCCGCTGCTACTTTCGAAGCTCCAAAAAGCGAATGCTTTGTCTGATCGATTGACATACTTTCATCTATGCCAAACTTAGAATACTGATGTTCCGCAGAACACTCCCAACGAGTATCTTGCTCAATCAATGGAAGAGAATTCGGAGTATCCCCATAAACTTTATTCGTGCTCGTAAATATAAAAGGAGCCTTCGGGCAATGCTGACGAGTTGCTTCTAGAAGATTTAAGGTGCCGTTCGCATTAACCGTAAAGTCTGTAAAAGGCTCTTTCGCTGCCCAATCATGAGAAGGTTGAGCTGCAGTATGAACGACTAATTTCACATCTGAACTAAACTCTGCAAAGAGAGCGCTTACATCCTCAAAGTTTCGTATATCTATACTTCTGTGGATATAGTTTTTGAAAGTTTCTTGTATCTTTTCACAGTTCCATTTAGTCGAAGCTTCTTCACCAAAAAAGTAACTGCGCATGTCGTTATCAATCCCGACGCAAGTGAATCCTAAATTTGCGAAGAAACGAACCGTCTCTCCGCCGATCAAACCACCTGATCCCGTGATGATTGCTATATCTGCCATTTAAGTGCCTTTGAAATTTTATAGAAACATTCTACACAAAGACTCAGAGCTATCAACTCTACAGGCACAAAATGGCTTTGATTTAAGAAATTATATCCTTTAAGATATGGCCGTGAACATCTGTTAACCGGAAGTATCTACCTTGAAACTTATATGTCAGTTTTTCGTGATCAATTCCCATGAGGTGCTGCATAGTCGCGTGAAGGTCATGGAAAGTCACTGGTTTATCGACGACATTGCATGAGAAGTCATCCGTTTCACCATATGTAGTTCCACCTTTTATACCGCCGCCGGCCATCCAGTAAGTAAAGTTATACGGGTGATGGTCTCTTCCGTATGCATTTCGCTTCAACCCGCCTTGGCTAAATACTGTTCTGCCAAACTCGCCACCCCAAACAATCAATGTGTCTTTCAAAAGCCCACGTTGCTTAAGGTCCATGACCAGTGCCGCACTTGCTTGGTCAGTTTCCTTACAAAGTGTTGGGTGATGCTTCGCTACATCATCGTGATGGTCCCAACCAGTATGAAAAAGTTGAACAAAACGAACATCGCGCTCAATCATACGTCGAGCCATAAGACAGTTCGAAGCAAATGTCCCAGGCTTTTTCGCATCTTCACCATAAAGTTTATAAGTGCTGTCTGGCTCATCCTTAAAATCGACTAAGTCCGGAACTGAAGTCTGCATTTTAAAGGCCATTTCATATTGAGAAATACGCGTTTGTATTTCCTTATCGCCCACATCTTTAAAACGACGATCGTTCAACGCCTTCATCGCATCCATCATAACTCTCTCTTCTTGGAGTTTATGACCGGCAGGATCCTTAAGATGAAGAACAGCATTTTCTCCAGAGCGAAGTTTAACACCCTGGTGTTTCGATGGTAAAAAGCCACTTCCCCACAAACGGGAAAGTAGTGGCTGAGCAGCCTTGTAGTTACCTTGGGAAGTTAGAGTTACATAGTCTGGTAAATTCTTATTCAAAGAACCAAGGCCATAACTCCACCAAGCACCAATCGACGGTCTTCCAGGGAACTGATGACCAGTCTGCAAAAACGTAACTGCCGGGTCGTGGTTGACATGTGTCGAAGTCATAGACTTAACGATACTCAACTCATCTGCGACCTTTGCAGTATGAGGTAAAAGCTCACTCATCCACTGACCACTTTGTCCATGTTGAGCAAACTTGAACATACTAGGAGCTATTGGGAAACTAGACTTACCTGAGGTCATTCCAGATAAACGAGGAATCTTTAAATAATCGGCCAGGTTTTTCCCGTATAGCTTTGCTAAGTTTGGTTTATAGTCAAATAAATCATGCTGAGAAGGACCACCTGCCATACATAGGAAAATAACTCTTTTAGCCTTAGGTGCGAAGTGAAGTTTAGGTGCTCCAGATGCTTCATTTTGCAATCCTGTTAAAGCCATGGCTCCAAGGCCGATACCGCTATTTAAAAGGAATTGACGACGCGTAGTATTAATAGTCTCATTATTCATAATCAACTCCTTAGTTTTTTGTAATGGTTTCACTGAGATTAAACAAAATATGACAAACAGAAGTAAAAGCAGCGATTCGCTCCGGAGGAAGTTCTGTTTCTATTTTAAACTCGCCAACGGAAAGTTGACTAGTGATTAACTCTGGACGGTTTTTAAGAATAACGAGTTTCTTTTCAAACACGTCATTAAGTATTTTAGCTTCCTCGAAACTCGGAACTCGACCAACGACTTTTCGGAAAGTTTGTTTTATCGCTTCATCAATATTTGAAGATGATTCTAAAGATCTCACAGCTAAAACTCTAGCAGCCTCAAGGTATGTCGGATCGTGAAGTAACGTCAATGCCTGCAAAGGAGTATTGGTTTTGGCTCGACTCACTATGCAAACATCTCTTTCTGGAGCATCAAAAGCAGTCAACGAAGGATTCGGCAATGCACGCTTCCAGTAAGAGTACATACTCTTTCGATAAAGGTCCTCGCCTTTGGAGTGCTGATACTTTATCTGAAAACCTGGGCGATTGGTCAGTTCCAACCACAAACCCGCAGGCTGATAAGGATAAACACTAGGTCCTCCCGTCTTATCGCTCAATAGTCCCGAAGCAAATAATGCTTGATCACGAATCAACTCTCCTTGAAGTCGAAATCTCGCACCTCTCGCCAAAAGTCGGTTTTCGGGATCATCGAAATCATTTCGTATTTTTGAGCTCTGTCTATATGTCGCTGAAAGTACAATCTTCTTTAAGAGTTGATGCACATCCCAATCATTTTCTCTAAAGTCTACAGCTAACCAATCTAACAACTCTGGATGTGATGGCTTTTCACCTTGAGCGCCAAAATCTTCTGTTGTTTTGACCAAGCCCACACCAAACATCAGCTGCCAAAAGCGATTGACTGTCACTCTGGCAAATAGTGGATTTCTTTCATCGGTCAACCACTTAGCCAAGC
The DNA here is from genome assembly GCA_021232515.1 of Lentisphaeraceae bacterium. GTDB lineage: Bacteria > Verrucomicrobiota > Lentisphaeria > Lentisphaerales > Lentisphaeraceae > JAKVBD01. The sequence goes on along the minus strand of JAJPOQ010000055.1, from coordinate 8,382 downwards.
CAAGACGATTCTTAGGGTAACTATCTAGAAGAGGAGGTAAAAAGCTAGGAGTAGCCGCTGCAACTTTTTCACCTTTTTTATCATACTCACCTCTTTCTAAAAGATGAGTCTGACGAATAGTCGGGCTCTCTTCCATGATCATCACGGGAACTACATTCTTCTTCATTTTTGATAATTTAGAAACAAGACCACTTACTTCTTTATCAATATTTTTTAAGTAGTAGTCCTTGAGTCTACTCTCAGGGATTTTCTTAGCCAAAAATGCATTCTTCATTTTCAACTTATTAAAAAGATCAGTACTCTTTTCTTTCGAAAGGTCTAAACGAACTCGACCAAAAACATGTTTAGCATAAGGCGATTTAAAGTGCAATTTAACTGTTAGCGTTTCATCTGCCTTGACGTCTAGTGTTTTCTTAAGCCCCAGTACAGCCAATCTATTTTCATGCTTTTGTTCACCACCGACAGCCCAGCCTTTGGTATTACCTTTTAAAATATCCGAGACCTTAAAGCCCTTCTGAGTAAAGTCCGCAAGTACATTCTGAAACCTAACTTTCTTGGCACTATCACCTTGACCGATTGTAGCTTCAACATAACTCAAAACTGCATTGCCATTCTCAGCCCTTCCTGGTCCACTTTTTACCATTGAAGGATCTACTAGTGCTTCAATGACTAGACTATTTATTTTCCCTGCAGGAACTGTCGTACTAAAAGTGTAAACTTCTTCATTTTCTAATTTACCGGTAAATAAGTATGAGTAGTCTGCTTTTTTCTCGACTAGAGCCCCTGACTTAGCCTTAACCGCTGTAAATTCTGTATAGCTTTTACTAGAATAAAAATCTTGGTGCCACTGATTGTAAGCCTGATGTTGCCTTGAAGTAAAAGGCTTGTTCAAAGCTGCTGAAACATCTTGTTCCAATTGAGCCAATTCAGTTTTATCATAAAGTGGATAATTAATCATCGGAGGAATAGCTAAAGCTCCTCGTCCATTTCCTTTACCTTTTTCTTTAATCTTATCGAAAAATGCCGAAATAGAATAATAATCTTTCGCTGTCAGAGGATCATATTTATGATTATGGCAACGAGTACAATCCATCGTCAATCCAAGAAAAACTGTTCCAAAAGTATTGACTCGATCATTTACATACTGAACCCTATACTCTTCTTCAATGACTCCGCCTTCAATAGTAAAACCATGATTGCGGTTAAAGCCGGTTGCTATTTTTTGAGAAAATGAAGAGTTTGGAAGTAAATCCCCAGCAAGCTGTTCAGTCACAAATTGATCAAACGGAGTATTCTTATGAAAAGCCTGAATGACCCAGTCACGCCAAGGCCACATAGACCGTTCCATATCGTACTGATAACCACTAGTATCTGCGTAGCGAGCACTATCTAACCAATCCAAAGTCATCCTTTCTGCATAAGACGGACTCATGAGCAAACGATCAACAACAGTCTCGTAAGAATCTTGGGAATTATCCTTGAGAAAAGCATCGACTTCACTAGGAGTCGCAGGTAAGCCGGTAAGGTCCAAAGAAACTCGGCGAATCCAAACCTCTTTACTTGCTTCAGCTGAAGGTTTAACTCCTTTCTCCTCAAGTCTTGCCAAGACAAAGCTATCGATCTCATTCTTGATCCAATTCGCCGACTTCACTTTAGGTAAATTACTTTTCTTTGGAGTTACAAATGACCAATGCTTTCCCCAAGTAGCACCCCTAGCGATCCAATCTTTTAGCAATTTTTTCTCGGCATCTGACAAAGAGTGATTCGAGTCTCTAGGCGGCATGACGTCATCTTCGTCATCTGTATAGATTCTTGAAATAAGTGATGACTTTTCTGGAGCTCCCGAAACTATAGCAAACTTAGCTTTAGACTTCTTTGTAGAGACCTCTTTTCCTTCAGCCTTGCGCTTGGCGTTTTTAACTTCAAGCTTAACTAAACTCAAGTCTGCTTTCGCACCCTCTTCTACATCGAGTCTTAAACCACCTTTCCAAAGTTCCCCATATTCTCCACCATCAGGACCATGGCAATGAAAACAATTATCGGATAATATCGGGCGGATATCCCGATTAAAGTCTATTTCTTTGGCTGATAAGCTCAAAGTTATAAAGGGAATCAACAACCACACGTTTTTCATAAATTCTCCATACTGTATTTATAAGTGACTTTCCCTACAAAAGGCTTTTGTTACATCACTTCTGTAAATTTTATGAAAAACTTTATATCCAGTCATCTTTATTGCTTATACTAAAACAATGTGGAAATTTATAAATTAAGCCTAAATACTTTGAACATGGTGATACTAAGGCTGTGGAAATATGGAAATTACATACTTCAGCTGTCTCTATTCTTGAAATAACTTTTATAACTCGACCATCGCCAACCCTTTGGATGATCGACTAACTTTGCTTCTTAAGAATTTTCCTTAGGACCTCTTTGGGTAAACTATCTATTAAGCGATATGTAATGACTTGAACTTTACCTTCCGCATCGTAATGAGGAAGAAAGCGTTTTCGCCAATTCTCTTCACAGAAAAACTCTTTACTTAAATTTGCCCTTTTATGAATTTTTGCCTTTCGGATATAGGATAATAAGGCAAGAAATTCTGGGAACACAGTCCTCTTGGTGATTTTCTAAACGATTTCCCGGCGAGACGCCGAGGACCCCAGCGAAGATTGTGCTGAAAACGCCATCGTCTCGGTGGTTAAATCATCAACTCCACTCAACATCGAGACGCCTAACTTCTTTAATAAAACGATCTTTCACCCTTTTAAAAAAGACATACACAGAGCTTTCTGAGATCTCTAACTTAGCCGCCACCTCTTTCGCATTTCCGTCATTTTGCATAAGCTCAAAACATTTTAAAGTCGATTCATTAAACTCACTTTGTATGTTCTGCCAAGCGACATCGGTTATATGAGCTTTCCATTCTCTTTCGGCAAGTTGCTCAATTTCGGGCAGAGAGACTTCATCATTTACCACGCCGTCCACTTTACGAGACTCTGAAGTTGCCGAACGTATATAGTCCACAACTTTATTTCGGGTAATTCGGCAAAGCCATGTTCGAAACTTAGAACGAGATGGCTGATACTCAAACTCTGGAATTTTTTGCCAGATAGCTAACATGACTGACTGAACAAGGTCTTCAGCATCGTGGTGCCCGACATTCATTCCTCGCACAACCAAGTAAATATAACGCTCATAGGCCGACGTAAACTCCTCCCAAGAGAAGTCGTCTTGCCGACTACGAATACGCATCAGTAAAGTTTCACGAGTGTTTATATTAGACATGTCTTATTCTAAGTCATTAATTAACTGCTATGCAAGGATATCGTGGAGAATATGCGCTTCCTCAACACCAGTCAACCGTTGATCTAAACCCATGTACTTGTAACTAACGTCGCGATAGTTAAGGCCGAGTTGATGCATAACAGTTGCATGTACATCGCGAATCTCAGTTGGTTTATCGGCTATGTAGTAACCCATGTCATCGGTTTGTCCGTATGACGTTCCACCTTTGATGCCGCCACCAGCCATCCAAATCGTGAATGCATCCTTATGATGGTCACGACCAGGCTTTTGTTTTTTACCGTCACCAGAGACTCCCTGAAGCATAGGAGTACGACCAAACTCTGCCGCCCAAACAACAAGAGTTTCTTCTAACATCCCTCGTTGTTTCAAATCCATTAGTAGACCTGCTATGGCTTGATCAACTTCCTTACACTTCTTCGGTAAAGAATTTTCTATTGAGCCGTGATGGTCCCATGAAGAATTAAACAATTCAATAAAACGAACACCTTTCTCAGCCAATCTTCGTGCCTGTAAACAATGTTTTCCAAAAAGATTGTCACCATACATTTTTCGTATGTGCTCTGGTTCACTTTTAAGGTTCGTCAACTCTGGGACTGAGTCCTGCATTCTATAAGCAAGATTGTACTGCGAAATACGAGTCAAAGCTTCAGCATCTTTAGTCTTACGGTAAGACTCTCGATTGAGGGCATTTATATCACTCACTATGTCGCGGCGGTGCTGACGCCCCATCCCTTTAGGATCAGATAAAAATAAAACAGGATCACCAGAGCTTCTAAACTCAACTCCTTGATGAACACTTGGTAGAAAACCATTATTCCACAACTGTGCTCCTGCTCCAGGAACACCACCTGAAACCATAACTACATATGGCGGTAAATTTTTATTATTTGAGCCCAAGCCATGTGACATCCAAGACCCCATCGACGGGTTCCCCTGTCTATTTAAGCCTGTATGTAAAGCCAGTTGAGCAGGGGCATGATTGAACTCTTTTGTATGAACTGTGCGAATAAAAGCCATGTCATCGACACACTTACTTAGGTTTGGCAACGCCTCTGACATCCATTGGCCACTTTCGCCATGCTGCTGAAACTTGAACGGCGAAGCCATCATCTTCGGAACACCTGTAATAAAGGCAAACTTTTTACCTTTGTAGAGCTCTTCTGGGGCATCTTTACCATTCCACTTATTTAACTCTGGCTTGTAGTCAAACAAATCTAATTGAGATGGCGCACCCACCATATGAAGGAAAATGACACTTTTAGCTTTCGGGGCAAAATGCGGTAAACTCTGGCCACTCAAGATAGAAGGTAAAAATGAACTACCTACGGAAGCTGCACTCGCTTTAAGAAATGATCTTCTATTCATAATTATCTCCTTGTGATTGTATCGTGCATATTGATTAAGACAGTGGCAACAGTGAACCATTTATCGTATTTCTTACCGCGATTTTCTTTTTGTTCGCGCTCAAGTATGTCTTGTAGAATCCTCATCTCTCTTGCATCTGGTTCTCTCGATGTACTCAGCATAAATGCATAACGAATCTTCTCTACATTTGTCTTAGCTTGTGAATAGTTTTGAATTCTTTTAGCAAAGGCCTGAGCAGCTTCAACGTAGACTTCATCGTTCATCAGTGTCAGCGCCTGCATAGGTGTATTGCTTCGAGTTCTTCTCACTGCACAAGCGCCGCGATCTGGAGCATCAAAATTTGCAAATGAAGGATAGTGAGCGCTGCGACGCCAGATTGTATAAACTCCTTTGCGATAACGATCTTCTCCTGAAGAAACTTCGTAAGTATTGTCAACTCGACCTATGACTCGCCAAACGCCTGTAGGTTGAGGAGGTTTTACCGCAGGACCGTACATTTTCTTAGAAAGTAAACCACTGACCTGCAATACAACGTCGCGAATTGTCTCACCTTTTAAACGAAGTGGAGTCGCTCTTGAGTAGTTGTCATTTGAGGGGTCATTTACCAGTTTATCCTGACTTGTAATCGATGCCTGCTGATAAGTTTTTGACATGACGATTTTCTTCAGTAAAGTCTTCCTCGACCAGTGACTTTTAAAGTCTGCTGCTAACCAATCCAGTAGTTCAGGATGTGTCGGAGCCTCACCTTGCTTACCTAAATCCTCAAGAGTAACTGACAAACCTCTACCAAAAAACTCCGCCCACCAGCGATTGACTACAGCACGAGCTAAAAGTGGGTTTTCTTGATCGACTAACCACTGCGCTAAACCCAGCCTATTACTCGGTGCGCCTTTTGGCATATCATGCAAAAACTCTGGCACCGTTGCAGATACTTTTTTACCCGGATTAGTATGTTCACCCCTGAGTAAAATATGCGTATCACGAGGTTGAGCCATTTCTTTCATAACACGAGTAACTACAGGTGCATTTCTAGAGATAACTTGCTTGGCTTTTTTTAACTCAGCCATCATACCATTCAACTCTGGATTCTTCTTGTACTTTTCGCGGTGAATCTTTTCACACGCTTTCATCTTTAGTGGCTTTTTCTTTTTAGACTTTCCTTTCTCGCCGTTCTCTAACTTAGAAACTTTAGCGATATATTTTTTCTCGAGAGCAGATTTCTCTTTTAATGATTTTTGATAAAGCTCTGAAGACTTCCCGCTAAAGTCTTTTAGGTCTTCTCCTACATAAAAAATCGTTCGACCTTTACCCTTATTACCCATACGAGTTTCGATATTCGTATTATTAAAGAAAGACATGAAACTGTAATAGTCTTTTATGCTGTATGGGTCGTACTTATGATTGTGACACTGAGCACAACCAAGGCTACTTCCTAAAAACACCGTCCCCATGACATCTACACGTTCCATAACCTGTTTAACTCGATCATGTTTGACATCTGTTCCAGCTTCCATATTGACTGTCGTATTTCGATTGAAACAGGTTGCTATCAACTGATCTTTTGACGGATTCGGCAAAAGATCTCCGGCTAATTGTTCGATAACAAATTGGTCATAAGTTTTGTCATTATTTAAGGCCTTTATCACCCAATCTCTGTAAGGGTAGACATCCTTAAACCCATCTCTTTGGTAACCATCGGAGTGAGCAAACCTCGCTAAATCGAGCCAGTGAGTTGCCCAGTGTTCACCAAAGTCAGTCGACTTCAAAAGGCGATCTACAGTTTTCTCAAAGTTATTCACCGAAGGATTTTTCTTGAAAGACTCTATCTCAGTAATACTTGGAAATTGACCGGTTAAGTCTAGGTAAACGCGACGAATAAGAGTTTCTGGATCAGCGCTCTCTTCTGGTTTAAACCCCGCCTTTTCCATCTTATTTAAAATAAAATAATCGATCTCATTTGCCGGCCAGGACTGGTCACTTACTTTTGGCAAAGAATTCTTCTTAGTTGGTTTGAGTGACCAATTAAGCTCAGTTTTGTGTTCATTTTCATCTTCTGGCCAATGAGCACCTTCACTAATCCACTGTTTGATCAACTCTATTTGTTCTTTCGCCAATGGCCCTTTTGGCGGCATGTACTCGTCTTCATCTTCTGTGACGAGCTTCCTATAAAGCAAACTATCCTCTGGTTTTCCCGGAGCGAGTATCACTTCACCATTGGGGTCACTAAACGCGTGTCTTCTACTATGGAGAGCAAGACCACCTTTGTCTTTTTTGGCGCCGTGACACTTCGTACACTTTGCCTCAAATATAGGTTTTATATCTTTTTCAAAATCGACTGCGCCATAAGTCGAATAACTCAAAAACAAGAACAAAATATATCGCATCCACAACTCCATTAAATTAGTTAATTGAGTTTCAATCGGAAGCTAATCATTAATTCTTACATTAAAGCTTCTTTTTTTGAAATTTTATTTTTGGCTAAGTACACATTGATTCAGCTGACATGACAAAAATTGCCAATTTACAGAAATAGACTACTGATTTTAACAAGTTTATTCGAACACATCACTCTTGTTATGAGAACCAAATAGCGATAGTGTTAATTTTTATGTTAAAAAGTGTGCGAATTATATTTATGAAAAAACTATTCTTATTATTCTTAGTGGGTTTATTCACTAGTTGTGTTTCTCAAGACAGCAAAATCAAAGTGCTAATCATTGACGGTGTAAACAACCACAATTGGCAAAAAACAACCAAGGCGACAAAAGCCACCTTGCTCAAAACCGGTAGGTTTACCGTGGACGTTAGCACCTCTCCGGGGAAAAAAGCTGCCCCAGCTGAGTGGGAGAAGTGGAACCCAGACTTTTCAAAGTACGAAGTCGTTGTAAGTAACTTCAATGATGGTGGTAAAACTCTTTGGTCAACAAAAACTCAAAAAGCCTTTGAGTCATTTGTTAAAAATGGCGGTGGTTTTGTGCCTGTTCATGCTGCTGACAACTCGTGTGCAGATTGGGTTGAGTACAATAAAATGATTGCTATAGGTGGTTGGGGTGGAAGAAAAGCTGGTAAGTCAGGTTTCCTCCTTCGCAAAAAAGACGGTTCTTGGAACAAGTGCTGTGAAAATAGTGGAAAAAGTGGTGATCACGGTCCACAACGTGAGTTTTTAGTCAAACACGATCAACCAAACCACCCTATTGTAAAAGGCCTTCCAACTGAGTGGCTACATGCAAAAGATGAACTTTACCACTCTCTAAGAGGTCCTGCTGAAAATGTTGAAGTTATAGCAAGTGCTTTTTCTCTAAAGGGTTCAAAAGAAACTGAGCCAATGATCATGATCATCAAGTATGGAGAAGGAACTACAGTTCACTTACCAATGGGCCATGCAAATGGTACATCTCTTCAGTGTGTTGGTTTCCAAACTATATTTGCCCGTAGTACAGAGTTTGCAGCTCGTGGGAAAGTCACTATTGCTATTCCTGCTAGTTTCCCAAGAAAAGAAAAAGCTAGTGTTGTCGATCCTGAAAAACTGCTTTGGAAATAATTCGGTAATGTCTCAAGTTCTGTGATAAACGGATAATAATGAAGAAGTGCATTTAGGCCATATTTTATCTTGGACAATAAAAATATGAGGACCTAAATGCAACACGAAATTACAACGTCTCTTTGGTGTAGTCTATCAGAAACTGGTTTTTCTTTGGATGAACTTGT
>JAJPOQ010000029.1 GCA_021232515.1 Lentisphaeraceae bacterium | reverse complement strand
AGACCAAAAGCTTAAAGAGGCTAAAATTCAAAGAAGAAAAGATAATCTCAACAAGAAAGACAAAGAAAGTAGCTATAATCTAGGAATCAAAAGCGCATAATAATATTTCTTAGTTGCGTACTTTTAGATGAACCAAGACACGATAAATAAAAGACTAACTAGTAAAAGTAAAAGAGACGCCGATTTCATAATATTCCTTAATAATTGAAGGTGGAATATAAAACTGAAGTCTCTTTTAAATCAAGCCTTTAGGCTAAATAAGGCTTTCTTTAAGCTAACAACTCTTGGATTACGGTTCCACCAACTTGGGATAACTGCTTGTGTCTTCCGCCATGAAAATAAGTCAGCTTATTGTCATCGAGTCCCATTATATCCAAGATTGTACAGTGAACATCTTTAATCGGATGGACGCACTCAACACCTTTAGCTCCCAGCTCATCTGTGGCTCCTATGATGTGACCGGATTTTGTTCCTCCACCTGCAAACAGCATAGACATGGCTTCTGGATTGTGGTCACGACCTAAGGCGACGCCACCACCTCTGTAAGTATTTCCCGGAGTTCGGCTAAACTCACCAGTTATAAAAACTAATGTTTCGTCGAGCATACCTTGTTGCTTGAGGTCTTTTATCAAGGCTGCTATAGGTTGATCAACTGCTTGCATTCTCGTTTTATGAGCACGATCAAGATAATCGTGCGAGTCCCAACCATCGTTGTAAACTTGAACGAAACGAACGCCTTTTTCGACTAAGCGACGAGCTAGTAAACAACTTCTATTGAACTTATCTTTTCCTAAATTATTGATGCCATATAGATCTTTTATATGCTGTGGTTCTTGGTCGATATCGATTATACCAGGAACTTGAGCTTGCATGCGATAAGCTAGTTCATAGTTATTCATTCGCGCCGATAGTTCACCATTTTGTAAATTTCTCTTTTTATCTTTCCGATTCAACATCTGTAGAAGATTCAGATTTTTCCGTTGATGATCGCGTGAAACATAACTAGGTGGAGTTAAATCCAAAATAGGAGCGCCTTTGGAACGAAGCGGTGTTCCCTGATAAAGAGCTGGTAAGTAACCATTGCTCCAGTTGTTTGCACCACCTTGAGGATACTGTTTATCTGTCATGATTATGTGACCTGGCAAATCTGGATTCTCACTTCCCAATCCAAAGTTAAGCCAGGCTCCTAAACCGGGATCTCCCGAAAACTTATTGCCTGTATTTATATGGGCCAATGCCGAAGGATGATTTGCCGACTCCGCATGAGCGCCTCTGTAAAGGCAAAGATCGTCTGCAACAGTACCAAGATGCTTAAAATGTTCCGCCATGGGAATACCGCTTTCTCCATGTTGCTTAAACTTAAATGGTGACTTTACATAGTAGCTTTTGGTTACGGCTTTAAATTTTTTTGTTTCAAACTTTTTCAAATGCAGCTTATCCAAAGCAGGCTTCGGATCAAAAGTATCTATATGAGATGGCCCACCTTCTAAAAATATAACAATACACGCTTTTGCTTTTGGAGTGTGATGTGGCTTTTTCGGAGCTAGTGGATTCATACTTTCGTTAGCCATGATTGGATTCATAAATGTCGCTCCACAACCAGCTCCAAGACCTTGTAAAAATGCTCTTCTATTCATGAGTTTCTCCTAGTAAATATAAATGAATTCATTTGAGTTAAATAAAACTAAGCAAAGGTCTGCTAAGGCTCTTGTCGTTGGATCTACGTCCCACATTTTCTTATCAGAAATGTAGTTTTCATAGATATCTAAACGTTCAAAATATTGGAAGGTTTCACCGGTAAACTCTTCTACACAATTACGCTCTACAAGTTTAGGATAAGTTTCAACTTCCGGTTTATTTTTTTGATGATAAGGAATTCTGTCATGCACATGAGAGATAGCTGCCGACAACTTCTCTTGATCTGCACTTCTTCCAAAGGCTAATTTAAAAGCTAGACTAACTTGGTCTTTTACACTAGTTCGTTCTTTTTTCAGTCTTCGGGCAAAGGCAACCGAACGGTCATAACTGTTATCGCTATTAAACAAGGTAAACACCTGAGGCGTGACTGAAGAGCTATCTCGTCTTTCACATGAATCGTCTGCATTGGGTTTATTGAATACACTCATAAATGGTACTGGCATGCCTCGTGTTTGATAAGCATAAAGCGAACGGCGGTGACGTTGTTCTGGAGTCCGAGAAGGTTGATAAGCCGGAGCCAATGAAAACTGTAACATTCTTTGTTGAAGAGCAACGTCGAGATTTATCTCAGGGAAGATAGGCAAACCGCCCATTTGTTTATTTAGCTCTCCTGTTGTAGCTAAAATAGTATCTCGCAGTTCTTCTGAAGTTAATCTTCTCAAGTTAAAGTAAGCTAGCAGTTTATTATCTGGATCAAGCTTTTTGACCTCGTCTATGTTTTCATGCTTACTAGACATCTGGTAAGCTTCTGACATAAGAATCAACTTGTGAAGTTTTTTTGCTGACCAAGCATTATCTCTGAAATAAATACTTAGTTGATCTAATAATTCTGGATGACTTGGTTTAGCTCCGGTCTTACCAAAGTTATTTGGATTTGCGGCGATGCCTAAACCAAAATGTCCTTGCCAAACTCTGTTTACAAAAGTTCGAATCACAAGGCTATTTTCGTCACTCGTCAACCAGTTTGCAAAATCTTTGCGTCGACCATTTAATTGGTTTGTTATATTCGCAGAGGTTGGCACTGCAGAGAATATTCCTGGCTTAACTTCTGAACCTTTCGAGGTAAGCGCTCCACCAGAAAGAATATATGTCTTGGGTGGCGTCTGCATCTTTGCTGTATTGATGTTCTGAGGAGGTCTAAGTTTTTTCTCATTCACCAAGTGAAAGTTACCGTTATAAACAGACTGAGCTAGAGGCATATAACGTTCAAGACGGCGTGTATACATACGTACATCTTGTTCTCGCACCTTTAAAAAGCCTTGCTCTTGAACAGATAAGCCAACAGCTCTCGGTGGCTTTTTGCCTTCTGGCTCATTCTGCAAATCTTTGCGTGGCTTATACTCAAGGCCACGTTCAGCCATCCATTTCCTTGCAGCTGCCTCTTGTTTCTTAAGGATCTTCTTAACATCTTTTCTTGCTTCTGCTAAGCGCATCTCTATAACATTACGACCTTCCTCAAAACCGTCCTGACTTTCTTCGGCGAGATACTTCGCTGACATTTCCCCTGGATGGGTCGCCGCAAAAACTGCTTGAATGCTGTAATAGTCTTTCGTTGGTATGGGATCAAACTTGTGGTCATGACAACTCGCACACTTTAAAGCATGCGCCATGAAGGTTTCTCCTACCGAGTTTGTGACATCATCCAAAAATTGCTGACGAGCCTCTTCTTTGGCAATCATCGCAGTTCCATAAGGTCCCATCCTGAGGAAACCAGTCGCCACAATCATTTCTGGATTTTGTGGATCAATTTCATCTCCGGCAATCTGCTCTCTGAAGAATTGATTGATTGGTTTATCCTTATTTAAAGACCGAATCACATAGTCTCTATAGCGCCATGCATTTGACTTTTCCCAGTCACTGGCAAATCCGCTAGTATCCGAGTACCTAGCAACATCCAGCCAGTTTTGTCCCCAGTGTTCGCCGTAGTGCTGACTTGCCAATAAACGATCAACTACTTTCTCCCATGCAGTTTGAGAGTTATCATTTAAAAACTCATCTAATTCTTTAGGTGTAGGTGGAAGCCCTGTCATGTTGTAAGTCGCACGTCGAAGAAGTGTTCTTTTATCTGCTTTTTTTGCTGGAGTAATATTTTTTTCTGAAAGTTTCTTTCTTATAAAAAAGTCTATCGGGCTTAGACCTTTAGGTGTTTCTATTTTCTCTAAAGGCTGGTAAGCCCAAAGGTCTTCTTTTTTGTATCTTCTATAAGTCCAGCTCTCATCAAGACCTCCACTTGTCTTAACGATTAAACCATCTTTGGTCTCAAGTAGGTGCTGTTCTTTTTCGAGGTATTTCGTACGGCTACTTTCATCGACCCAGACAGCCCCTGTATTTATCCACTTCTCGACAATCGAAACTTCAGCCTTAGTCAATCGATCATTTTCTTTTGGAGGCATTTCGAGGTCTTCATCAAGCCATAAGATTGATTTGTAAATAAGACTATTTTTTGCATCACCTTTAATCAAACCTGCTAGGCCTGACTCTCCTCCTTTGAGGATCCCCTCAAGTGAGCTAACATCTAAATCACCTTTCAACTTTTCAGGCTTATCACCATGACAGCCAAAACATTTATTTTTAAGTAATGGATAAACCTTAAGAGAAAAGAATTTTTCTTGCTCATTTGCGTTCACTGTTGGCAATACCAAGCTGAAGACAAAGATGATAGACATTAGTAGTTTCATACGCATCCTTTAGTAGGTCATTGTTTGTTTATACCTTCCTATTTGATGCGTTTGTGAAATTCCCCTCTTTCATAAAAAGAAATCTCTTAAAAAGAAAAAGCCGGCATCCTATAAAATAGAATGCCGGCTTAGAAATACATGAAAATCTTATTTGTAAGGATTGCCTGCGTTATATATTTCTAGTAATTCTTCATCGCTTAAAGCATCGGCAAATATAGCAAACTCATCCATGGCGCCATTGAAGTTTCGTATGGCATACGACTCGTCAGCCCTATTTGGAAGCCCCCAATTGCCTATCTCGCCATTACCAAAACGTGTTGTGGTCAATTCATAACCTTTTTGAGCTGGGTGAGTACTGAAAGTCTTACCATTTACAAAATGAGTTACTTGTTGCTTTTCAACATCTAAACGAACTGCTAAGTGAACCCATTTACCACGAAACTCTGGTCGCCAAAAAGATGGAGAGAAGTTCGGAACGTGAACGTGTAAGTTGTTCTTCACGTCAAAGTCATCGCGGATTTTAGTCGAAAACATAAGGCGGCCATCTTTCATGATTTGCCAATGGTTTTCACCTATTTGATAATTGTCTGTTAAGTATAAAGAGTTCCACTCTCGATCCAAACTATAGATCTTAACCCAACTCATAAACGTCAATGAGGTATACTCACCAGGTATATGAATTCGAACTCTATCTCCTGGCTGCTTAAACGACAGTGCTGACTTTTCGGCCCATCTACCAGGCTCTTGATCAGCACCGACAATTGCACCACTTCGCTCTTTCCCATGTGAGGTATTGTTCTCTAAAACTCTTCTATGAAAGTCGCGTTGAGTGAAGTCATAGTAAACTAATAGTCGTGGGTCCGTTCTTAACTCTTTACTGTGTGAAAGCCAACGACTGTAGGCTTCTTTATTCTTGGAGTTTCGAAGACTCTGCAAGTCGTTCATGCCGATAAAGTCTGGGTTGAGCTGATTGATCTGTTCTGTCTCACCGTCCGCTTTTAGTTTGATCATCTTACCTGTAGTCAAACTATGCTTGTCTAACTTCTGAGAATTTAGTTCGACCTCTCCTTCAAAAACCTGAATGGTCTTTTCATCCCCTGTTGCATCTATAGCAAACTCTGTTCCCAAATCAACAACTTCTGTATCTCCAACATTTACCGTAAAACCACGTGCTGCTGGAGGAACATGAGCCCGTAGTTTACCAGTATGACAAATAGCTTTCCAAGCTGACAAAGGCTCCAATTTGGCAGGACCTTCAACAACTACCGTTGCACCGCAAAAAAACTCTATTTTGACTATTCCTTTAGACACTTCTATCGGTTTTAATCCTAAGGCTTGGCCAGTAGTATAACTTCCACCGACCCACTCAACATCGACTAAGTCAGTTATGACCGCAACGCCTGAAGATTGGGCTTCTTCTATCTCTGGAACCTTGGCTATGGACTCTACGGGTTCTGTTTTTGGTAAAAGAAAAGAGTAAACTAGTAAGGCTGCAGCTGCTAACCAACCAGAGTATTTTATAAGTGTTGGAGTTTTTTGTGGAGTTGAAGATTCTTGTTGCCAAGCTTTTTGATCATCGCTTTCTAGAGAAGCCATATCAGTTAAACTACTAGACATGCGCATATAAGACTTATAGATTTCTCGATAAGCTTTATCCGTTTTGATCAGCTCTTGAAATTGAGCAAACTCATCCTCTGAAAGATCATTTCTCTCAAGTCGCTGAATAAGCTCAATGAAGTCGTTTTTAGTCATCAGAGTAAATCCTTTTGGAGCTCAGTCTGTATACACTCAAATAGTTTTATTTTTAAACGGTCAAGGGTACGATATAGAGACTTTGGTGTTTTACCTAACTCTTCTGCGATAGATTTCACCGTAACACCTTTTTGTGAAGAGTTTAAAAGAAGTTGCCTTCTAGCTTCTGGCAATTTTTCGATACAACTATGAAGTGCTTTTTCTGGTAGTTTCTCGTCCTCTTCTTCATCCTCAATCTCTGAAGCTAAAAGCTCTAGTACATCGTCATCAAAATGCAGCCGTTCTCGACCCTTTTTGCTTCTAAAATTCATCACTTTAAATCGAGCCACGACATATGCCCATTTCAAGAATTCAGTCTGCTGGTCAAAAGTACTAAACTTCTCCCACAAAGTGAGACTTATCTCTTGCATAAGGTCGTCTACATCATTCCAAGAAGGCAATAAACTACGAATAAAACACCGTAGTGCCGCTTCATTTCTTTGAAGTAGATTTACAAAGGTTTTGTAGTCGTCCGATTCCATACTTTCCTCTTAGATGTTCAAAGACTTATTTTGCCTCAATCTAAGATTCCCCTCACTTTTAAGGAATTTTTAAAACTTGTAGGTCATGCTAATAAATGCGGAACGCTCGATCTGGTGTGGAGCGTCTTCAAAAAGGTCATCTCTAAATTCTCGATGAGATTGATTTAAAAGATTCTTCCCCCAAAGTTGGAATTGAAGCTTTTCACTGTAGTCCCAAATAAGGCCTGCATCGACTTTTATATATGATGGTATATTAAAAGTTTTTAAACTGTCATAGTAATTCATTCGCACATGAAAAGAGAGCTTGTCATTAATCGAGTAATCAGAAATAGCTCCAAACATGTTATGTGGAGCAAATCCTTCACTTGACTTAGAGCTGCCTTTATTGGTTCCATGGATAACTTGCTTAAAGTGAGAATAGTTAAAGCCAAAGTCCCAATCCTCTGTTAAACTAGTATTCACCTGAAGTTCCACTCCATAAGTCTCCGCGTCATCGGCATCCTCCTGCTCAAGTGCGAGAGGGTCGCTACCTGTGTTTTGAAAACTAACTAGGCGGTCATACTCATTATAAAAGAAACTAATGTCAATAAATGACTGGTTGCTAACTCGCCACCTAAAACCTGACTCCCAGGCAAGAAGCTCTTCTGCTTGTGAGTCTCTATCGCCAAAACTATTTGCCGCAGCAAACAAACCGCCACCAGCAGCCCTTGTAGTTCTGAAATTTATGTCATTTTCAACTAATGAAGGAATTCTAACTGCTCTTGAAACTGAAAACCATAACTGATGATCATCTTCAAAATTATAATTTAACCTTAAACTGGGCTGAACTTCAAAACCCGTAAAGTCATTATGCTCAAACTTTGACCCTAACATTATGAAAAAAGAGTCTGATACGTGATAAGTATTTTGAACAAATGCATTAAAAAAATACTGCCTTCTGTTCTCTGGTGTAAACTGTATAGAATCGGTATTTTCCATCTCAGTCTTTATTGTTCTGAAGCCCAAACCGTAAATAAAGTCATTTTTCTCATTGATTGGTAACCATTGACGAAATTCGATATCAAAAGTTTCTTTTTCTTCATTGATAATTGCTAAATCACGCTGTTCATAATCAAAGTATGCCCTTGCTGAATATCCTTCATCTTCTGACTCTGAATGAACATAGTTAATCAAAAGATTACCGTTTAATAACGCCGCATCTCTATGTACTACATTTACCGGCCTCGTCTGTCCTGGAAAAGCAGGAACTGCAATGGGGGTTATGTTTTGAGTTACTGTTCCTTCACCATTGTGGTCTGTACGAGCATAATTACCTTGTACGGTTAGGGTATCTTTGATCGATAGACGATGATCTACTCGAAAGCCAGAGTTAAAGTAACTCCAGTCATCTGGTCTTTCCCTGTCTTGGTCATCAACGGTAGAGTCTCGATTAAAGAACTTACCAAAAATTCTATAGGAAGTTTCATCATCGATTGCATCGCCATGACGAAACGTCACAAAACCCTGCTCAAAAGTTCCCACACCTAGATTGAGAAGATTCTCTTCTGTGTCGAAGGAGCTTTTAGTCGTTATATTAATCACACCGTTTACGGCATTTGCTCCCCAAAGTGTAGCTCCTGGTCCTCTTATAACTTCAATCTTTTCGATGTCTTCCAAAATAAGATCCTGTATATCCCAAAAAACTCCAGAGAAAATTGGTGCATAGACTGAGCGGCCATCTATAAGAACTAACATTTTACTAGAAAAGCGGTCTGTAAAACCACGAGATGATACTGCATAGTTCTGGGAGTTTGTCTGAGCTACATGAAGGCCTGGTACATTTCTGAGTAGATCTGGGATAGTGCGGCTACCACTTTTGGCGATGTCTTCAGCAGTAATAATAGTTATAGCTGATGGAGTATCGAAAATCTTCTTTTCAACACCTGAAACTGAAGAGATCTTTATCTTCATCAATTCTTCAATTGAGAAGTCATAAACACCTTCTTCAGCCTGTATAGAAGCTGTTATTAAAAAGAAAAATCCTATTAATAGCCTAAAACTCATGAGTCCCTTTAAAGTTCTTTTGCTCATTAAGCATACTAAGATTTACATTTTTTTTCCAGCTTATTAATTTTAGACAAAAAAGCCCGTCAGATTTAACTAACGGGCTAAAGGAAACTTTATTTAAAAATGAAGATTACTTTTTCTTCTTTTTAGCCTTTGGAGCTTTCAACTTAAAGTATTCTTTCATACGGTCGACATAACCTTCGTGACTGAACTTACACTTCACGATTGATTCTTTATAAGGGTCGATGCCGTCGCCAATCCAGTCAATGATATTTGTGATCTTCAAAGAAGCGTATGAACTGGAAGCTAATAAGTCGTTCCAAGTTTTCATCGCTACATCTTTTTGACCTTTCTTATAAAGGATCCATGCAGCTAGTGCTCTGACCTCATGAGATTCATCGTTCAAGTGAGACTTAATGATCGAAAGATCAACTTCAGCTTTATCTGCAAGTGTAAAACAACCAACGATACCCCAATAACGAACTCCAGAGTCAGCATGTTTAAGGTACTCATAAAGTTTCGGAAGGTTTATTTCCTTGTCTTCAACAGCAACATTTGCCGCTTCTTGATAAGCTTTAACATTATAAAGCTTTGGGTTACGAAGCATTTCATAAGTAGTCGTATTGTTATCTTTCGCTCTTTTAACCATTTCTGATTCTGGAATAAGAGCTGAATCATAATTCTTTACTTGCCAGTCATCCATCGCTGTTCTTAGCTCTGCAACTACTGCCTTCATCTCTGGATTGTTAATCAAGTTGTTAACATTGTCCGCATCTTTAGAGGTGTCGTAAAGCTCTTCCATTGGTTTAGTACCAAAGAAACGCCCGGTGAGTGCAGTTGTTCTGCCAGCTTTATGTTCTGCTTCCCAAGCTTGTGTTGCTTTCATATTCCAAAGGTAGTTTAAGTGCTGCCCCCAAGGTGCATAAGGCATGTAGTTACGAATGTATAGAAACTGTTTATTGCGGATCGCACGAACATTATCACAACGTTCATCCATTCTTCCTCGAAAACTTACGTGGTACTGTCTTTCTGACTCTGCATTTGGACCAAGGAATACTTTACCTGAAAGGTATGAAGGTGTTTTAGAGTTTGTGATCTTCAACCAAGTTTTAGTCATGTCAACAAAGCTTACGAGGCGGTCAACTTTGCTTCCTGGCTTATCTGCAGGCCAAAGGTGCTTATACTTTTCTGGGATACGGATGATTAACGGACAGTGAGTACCAGAGTTAAAAAGGAAACGCTTACTTCTAGGAAGTACGCCACCGTGGTCTGAGTTATAGATAACAATTGTGTTATCTGCTAAGCCTGACTCTTCTAGCTTCTTAAGAGCATTACCGATGTCTTTGTCCATGTTTTCAACAGCGTCGTGATAGTGCGCATAGTTCTGACGCATAGCTGGTATATCTGGGTGATACTTAGCAATGACTGAATTTTTCGGATCGTGGCGTGTATTATCGATACTTCCAAAAGCACGGCTTTCATGAGACTTGGTACTGTTCAAAACCTGAAAAAATGGCTGCTTCTCTTTTAGTTTGCTCCAATTGATTTTCATGGAATCCCAAGGGTCGCTATCTTTTCTGCCGCCTATATTGTAGTCAGTCTTTTTGTCGTTTGAAACATAGTAGCCATTTTCCTTTAATAGGTCAGGATAATACTTAAGAATGTTATGTGGAATATTGTTGCGACTTCTCATCGGGTGTGTACCCATTGAAAGAGCATTTACTCCTGTGATCCAAGTACTTCTAGAAGGAGCACAAACTGGTGCGTTTGCATAGCAATGCATGTACTGAAAACCTTCAGTAGCCAACTTATCTATATTTGGTGTAGTTGCCTGTGGGTTACCATAACAACCGATCCAGCTAATGCTGTTATCTTCACTGGTTAACCAAAGTATATTGGGCTTTTCAAGAGCACTGGCCGAAAAAGCCAAGCTCAAAGTCAGTATCAGAACAAGTAAGCGCATATTTATCCTTATAATTATTTAATTCACTATCTTTAACAAGAAAGCTGTTAGCAATCTAACAAGTATTAAGTCTAGGGAGACCAATTATATAAAAATATTATCAATATGCACTAAGCACTAGCATAAGACGTCCTTATACTAGCACGATTATCGCATACTAATTTTTAGGCAACAAGTCCTTTAAGAAGTAACCCGTATGCGACTTAGCACATTTTGCGACCTTCTCAGGTGTACCCGCACAAACTAAGGTTCCACCATTATCGCCACCTTCTGGTCCCATATCAATTAGATAATCGGCAACTTTTATTACATCTAAGTTGTGTTCAATTACAAGTACTGAGTTGCCTGTAGCTCTAAGTCTTTTAAGAACTTCCAATAGTTTATGGATGTCAGCTATATGCAAACCAGTTGTTGGTTCATCGAGTATATAAAGGGTATGACCCTTTGGCATACGATATAATTCAGACGCCAGCTTTACACGTTGTGCTTCGCCACCAGACAGTGTTGTTGCGGCTTGACCTAAGTGAATGTAACCAAGGCCAACATCTTGTAAGGTTTGAAGGATGGTGTTTAACTTTTTATGATTCTTAAAAAACTCAACCGCATCATCAACAGTCATTTCCAATACATCGGCTATATTTCTACCTTTGTACCTTATTGTCAAAGTTTCTTTGTTATATCGTCGACCATGACAAACTTCACACTCAACATATACATCTGGCAAGAAATTCATTTCTATTTTTCTATAGCCATCACCTTTACAGGTCTCACATCTACCACCCTTCACATTGAAACTAAAACGTCCTGGTTTGTAAGCACGCATGCGCGACTCAGGAACTTTACTAAATAAGTCTCGAATGATGGTAAAAGCGTCTGTATATGTCGCTGGATTTGAACGAGGTGTACGGCCAATTGGTGATTGATCGATGACGATCATTTTATCAATCTTATCAACACCTTTAACTTCTTTGCACTTGCCAGGTTTATCCCGACCGATACCTAGTTGTTGGTAGATGCTTTTTTTGATAATTTCATTGACCAAGGTACTCTTGCCTGAGCCTGAAACACCGGTAACACAAGTAAAAGTACCAAGAGGAAACTTAGCATTTACCTTCTTTAAGTTATTTGCCTCAGCACCTTTGACTTCAATAAAGTCGCCATTGCCTTTAAATCTTTTAGTAGGAACTTCTATTTCTTTAAGTCCCTTTAAATAAGCGCCTGTATGAGACGACTCTGCTGTAATGTTTTCTGGTGGCCCACTAAACATAACTTCGCCACCAAGGCGCCCTGCTCCAGGCCCCATATCGATGACATGGTCAGCTCGCTCGATAGTTTCCAAGTCATGCTCAACTACCACCACTGTGTTACCTAAGTTTCGTAAGTGACAAAGTGTATTTAACAACAATTCGTTATCTCTTTGATGCAAGCCTATACTTGGTTCATCAAGTATATAAAGAACTCCAACTAAACCACTTCCCAACTGAGTCGCCAACCTTATACGCTGAGCTTCACCACCTGACAGAGTTCCAGATTCACGGTTCAAAGTCAAGTATTGTAAACCCACTGCTTTTAGAAATGATAAACGAGAAATTATTTCTCTTAAGACTTCTCCGGCTATGTGCGCTTCAGTTGAATTTAAATTTAGATTATTTAAAAAGTTTTCGGCATTTTCAATTGAAAGAGAAATGAACTCATGGATGGCTTTATCATTTACCGTCACAGCTAAACTTACAGGTTGTAGTCTGTGTCCATGACAAGATTTACACTCTTGCTTTGACATAAAGTCTTTAAGCTTTTCACGAAGGGAGTCGGACTCACTTTCTTTAAAACGACGGGTTAAGTTGCCAATCACGCCTTCAAAAGGTTTCTCTACATTGTACCAACGCCCAGCATGCTTAAATTTAAGCGGAATACTCTTTTCTCCAGTACCGAAAAGTAGTGCATCTTGTTGCTTTTTAGTCAATTTGTTAAATGGCTTATCAATCGTAAAGCCGAACTCTTCACCAACTGACTTAAGTAAACACATATGATAAAAGATTAAACGTTTTGGTCCTCGCTTCCAAAGTGGGAAACTGTCTTCAACTGGAAGAGTTTTATCCGGAAGCATAAGCTCTGGGTCTATCACCATTAAACTACCAAGGCCGTGACAACTCTTACATGCACCGTATGGACTGTTGAATGAAAAGTTCCTAGGCTCTAGTTCGCCAAAACTGACACGACAAGAAGTACAAGCGAGATGTTCACTTAGTGTTTTCTCTTCCCATTTATTTTTATCGACTTCTAATAAAGTTTTGAGACTACCAGAACCTTCACGCAGTGCAGTTTCTATCGAATCATTTAATCGACTAGCAGACTCTTTGCCTGACTTCAATCGATCCACGACTATTTCGATGTTATGCTTAAAGTTTTTTTCTAATTCTGGGGCATCTTCAACGCGATAAATCTCGCCATCGATTCTCAAACGGACATAGCCATCTGCAGCGGCTTTTTCAATTATGTCTTTGTGTTCGCCCTTCTTACCTTCAACAAGCGGTGAAAGTATGATGAGTTTTTTGCCTTCTGGATAATCCTGTATAGTCTGAGTGATCATCTCTGTACTTTGCGCCTTCACCTCATCGCCACACTTTGGACAATGAGGGATACCAACGTGAGCATAGAGAAGTCGGAGATAATCATATATCTCTGTAGTAGTCGCCACTATAGACCGAGGGTTGCCATGTCCTGTTCTTTGTTCGATCGCTATGGCAGGAGACAAACCTGATATATGCTCTACTTCTGGCTTTTCCATTTGGTCTAGAAACTGGCGCGCATATGATGACAGGCTTTCGACATATCGACGTTGTCCTTCGGCATATAAAGTGTCAAAAGCCAAAGAAGACTTTCCTGAACCGCTGAGGCCGGTTATAACGACCAGTTTATTTCTTGGGATCGTCACATCAACATTTTTTAAATTGTGTTGACGAGCTCCTTTAATTTGAATGTCTTCAATCATCAAAAGTATACCTAATAAATTTTTGCATAAAATTAATCGCTTTAGTAGCGATTCCAAGACTCAGTCGATATGAATGTTGCCTTTGTCGGCTATTTCACATATAATCTTGAATAAATAATCTTTGAGAGATATTCATGAAATTTTTATTACTACTAATTTGTCCATTACTTTTACTATCTTCATGTGGAGAAACAACTAAGTTTGTTGTGCCTGAAGGTACTGATGTTTCTAAAGTAAAATGGAGTAGTTACCATAAATGGTGTAGTCCAAACAACCTCAAGAGAACTGAAAATTTCAAAAAGGTTAAAGGTGCCAAAGTTATTTGGGTTGGAAAAGTGTACGATGTGCTCAAAGATGCCGGCATGGAAGAGTCTCGCTCATTCAATGGAAATATTGTTCGAGTCAAAATGCCAAAGACTAACAGTCTATTGTCCGACGTTACTTTACGTATGCCAAGAAATGAAACGGCTCACAACCAGTATAAACGCGGCGACTATGTTCTTTTTGAAGGTAAGATTGCCTATATCGGTTCAAAAATGAATGATCATATCGTTGAAGTTACCAAATATAAAAAAGTGAAACTTAAGAAAAGTAAACAGTTTTAATATGACTAAACTCTTGTGTTCATGCGGAAGTACAAAAGCTTATGATGACTGCTGCTCGCCTTACCATGCTGGCAGTCATTGCCCAACTACGGAATCCCTGTTAAGGGCAAGATTTACAGCTTTTGTTAAGAAAAATAAGAAATTCTTGGTCGATACTCATCATCCCATGTATATCACGCCACAACTCATAAGTGACTTAGAAGACACTTCGTTTGAGCCATTTGGATTGAATATACTTTCTATTGATTCTGGCCAACAAAGTGATACACAAGGTTCCATCACCTATTCATTTTCTTATAGAGATACCGATGGTATCCAAGAGTTTACAACTACTTCTCTTTACTCAAAACTCGGCGATCAGTGGTTCTACGAACAAGACAAGTAAGCCATACTAGGCCATTAACAGTCGTTTTTGACAAATATAAAAAACCTTGAAACTTGCTCTAGCCTAAGGCTTGCTTTAGGTTTGGAGCAAATAGAGAAAAAGGTAAACATATGAAATCCCTCCTTCCGTTATTGCTCTCATTATTTGCAGCATCCTGCACATCAACCACAGCAGACAATCAAAAGCCAAACATCATCTATATATTAGCCGATGATTTGGGCTATGGTGACCTCAGTTGCCTTAACGAAAATTCAAAAATCAAAACTCCACAACTAGATAAGTTTGCCGCAGAAGGAATGTACTTTACTGATGCTCACTCAAACTCGAGCGTTTGTACTCCTACCAGATACGGAGTCCTCACTGGAAGGTATGCTTGGAGAAGCCGTCTCAAAAAGAGCGTTTTAGGTGGTGCGTCAAATCACCTCATTAATCCAAACAGAACATCCGTTGCTGACATACTTAAGTCACAAGGTTATGAGACCGCCATGATTGGTAAGTGGCACTTAGGCTGGGATTTCCAATTCAAAAAAGGTGCTGCGAGTAATGGGATTGGTTTCAATGCCAGCAAACAAGACATCGACTACACAAAGAAAATCATCAATGGCCCAGACTCAATCGGTTTTGACTACTACTATGGTCACTGTGGCTCTTTAGATATGGCTCCTTATGTCTATGTCGAAAACGGCAACGTCACCTCTGCACCAAACAGAATCACTGAAAATAAAACATATAAAGGCTTCTGGCGCAAAGGTCCTACAGGAGCTGACTTTGAACATGAACAGGTTCTACCAAACTTTATACAAAGAACTTGTAAGTACATCGAAGAAAAAGCTAAAAACGATAAGCCATTTTTCATTTACTTACCTTTGCCTGCCCCACATACACCGATCTTACCTACGAGTAAGTTTAAAGGTAAAAGTGGAACCAACGAGTATGGTGACTTCGTTCAGCAAGTCGATGCTCATGTGGGTGAAATAATCGCTCAATTAAAAGCTTCGGGAATAGATGACAATACAATGATCGTCTTCACCTCTGATAATGGCTGCTCTCCACGCGCTGGCTTTGAAGAGCTTGCAGCTGTGGGTCATAATCCAAATCACATCTATAGAGGTCATAAAGCCGACATCTATGAAGGTGGACACCGTGTACCATTTATCGTCAGGTGGCCAGCAAAAGTAAAAGCTGGAACTGTTTCAGATGCAACTACCTGTTTAACTGACTTATCCGCTACTGTCGCGGATATAACGGGTGCTGAAGTTAGTGATAACACGGCTGAAGACAGTGTGAGTATTCTACCTGCTTTATTTCAGGCTAAAGAACAAGTCAGAAAAGATATAATCCACCACAGTATTGAAGGTGCTTTTGCTATACGTGAAGGTAAATGGAAACTGATCATGACACCTGGTTCTGGCGGCTGGAGTGCACCAAAAACAAAAAGCGCCTACAAACAAAAATTACCTGCTATCCAGTTATACGACTTAGTTAACGATCCTGCTGAATCTAAAAATGTATATAAAGAAAACAAAGATGTCGTTAAGTCTCTATACACTAAACTCAAGTCACAAGTTGAACTAGGTCGCAGTACTCCAGGAGCACCTCAAAGCAATGAAGGCAAAACAACCTTTGAACCTAAAGGCTTTGATAGAATTAAAGAAGAACTTGGGCTATAAACGACTCTATTGACGTAAAAACACCAATTAATAGGCTTAAAAGAAAAGACACATTGTTACTTTTATTATAATTTCTACCAAGTCTCATATTTTTTCATCTGCCGAAGATAGAACTCTTTGGCACTTGAAAAGAGCTTAGAAATTCAATAGAAATATTAAAGTAAACTTTTAAAGGATGTGTATGGAAGAAGCTAAAAAACAATTGGTTGATAACTTTTTTAACGAAGCTGAACCATTTGCCACAGCCCTCTTCGAACATCTTTCTGACGTCTACTTTTTCATAAAAGATACCAAAGGACGCTTCGTAAAAGTAAACACCAACTTTCTCAATCTATTTGGCTATAAGAAAGAAGAAGACGTCATTGGCCTAACTGACTTTGATATGGTGAGTCGTGAACTAGCTATTAAGTATGAAAATGACGACAAAGGCATTCTTGAAAAAGGAGAACCGATTTGTGAGCAAAAAGAACCAGTCAGTTCTGCTCAAGGAATCGTCAGTATTTACATAACGACCAAACTCCCCATTAAGAATAAGGCTGATAAAGTCATCGGCTTAGTCGGCATCACTCGTGACATCGCCAAAACTCAGATTGCTATAAGCCCTATTCAAGAACTTCAAAAAGCCGTTGAGCTCATTGACAAGAAGTATCATGCCGAAATAAAGATTGATGACTTAGCTTCTTTGTGTCACATGTCTACCAGTACTTTCCTCAGACGCTTCAAGAAGCATTTTAACATGCCTCCGGTGCAGTACATAAAAAAAGTGAGGCTAAATGCTGTTTGTAAGATGCTTCTGGAAAACGATCGCCAACTTTGCGACATTTCTTATGAATGTGGTTTTTGTGACCAAAGCTATATGACCAGAGAGTTTCGAAAACTCACTGGCCTATCGCCAAGTGCTTATCGCAAAAAGTACTCGTAAACTATTTCGAGATCTCTTCTGCTGTAACTTCAATCACTTTACCGAACTTCTCAAGCTTAGATAAGTCTAGACGCTTCTTGTCTCCAACTAAAGTGAAGATAAGCTTGCGACCTTTAAGCTTTTCACTCACGAAGCTCTCTATGTCAGAAAGGCTGTAAGACTTAAACTTGGTAAGGTTCGCTTGATTAGGATCTTCAGATAAACCTAACCTCTGCCACTTCGCAACAGTGCTAGCAATACTTCTAAAGTTCACTCTGTTTGATTCTACCTGACTAACAAGTGCAGACTTCGCTATGGCAAAACGCTGTTCATCGAAAGGTACATTTTGGATTATCTTTTGAAATTCCTTGATCGCATCTAAGGTTTTATCCGCTTGTGTTGATATACCAGCGATAAATAAATTCTGCTCATTAAGTCTACCTATTGGGAAGTATCTAGCCCAAGCAGAATATGCTAAGGCTCTTTTCTCTCTCATTTCTTGGAATACTATCGAACCCAGTGAACCATCGAAATACTCATTAAATATATCGTAAATCGCTTCTTGATCGACAGCATACATGTCTCCAGGGAACTCCATTCTTACTTTTGTCTGAACTGAATCAAAGTTATAAAAGTAAACTGTATTTTCTGTTACTTCTGGAAATTCTAAGATAACCTCAGAAGGCGCTGATTTTCTTTCCTCAACATTTGTTATAGGCTTAAGTAAAGCTTCAACTTCATTAGTCGACTTTGTGCCCGTGTATTGAACTTTCAACTCATGAGAAAGTGTACTTTGAAGAAGTTTGCTCAATTCTTCTGGTGTCAGTTTCTCGTAATCTTCCTTAGTCAATCGATTCTTAAAAGGCGACTTTTCTTTATACCTTGCATAGTAAGCTAACATGTAAGATAAGTTGCTCGGATCCTTAAGACCTTTTGCTTGCTGATTCAGGAGAATGCCCGCTTGCTCATCAATTCTTTCTTTAGTTGTTTCAAACCCTGCAGTTAACTTAAAAATCAATTCTAAGGTTGCCGCTAAATTGATATCTAAACCAGACACAGATAAAGTCGATTGGTTACGCCCGACAGCAAAACTATACTCCCCAGCAAGTTTGTAGAGCTCACGCTTGAACTCTGCAACTGACTTACCTTTAAAACTGCCATTATTGATTAGATCAGCTAAGATTGAAAGCTTTGGCTCATGCCACTGACCAACAGGAAATGTAAGCTTAAAATTAAAGATACCATTTACAGGGTTTTCGACTCTGTAGAGCGTAACTCCATCTGAGATTTTTTTTATTTCTACATCTTTAGAGAAATCAACAAACTGAATTGCTTGCTTCTTCTTCGGCATCGCTGCAACTCTATTTGCAAAAGCCGACTTTCTATTTGTGTCTACTTCGATTGGCTTAAAGTCTGGTTTCTCCATCTTAACTTTTTCGATGGCTTTGTCATGGCGATTGACAACCAATCTATTTTCGCCGAAGTATTTGTTAGCAACTTTGACTACATCGCCTTTCTTCACTTTTGCTATTTTACTTAGTTCTGAAGAATAAGAATCGATGCCCTGTCTATTTATAAAAAGATCTCTAAGAACGGTGACGCGACCAGCATTTGACTCAATTTTTTGAAATTGGTTTTTAGTGAAGTCTGCAACTATCGCTGGTAGAAGCCATTCTTGAAACTCGCCATTCTTAACTTTTGCGATTTGCTCTAAAATTAATTTCTTCACATCTTCTAGGCTTTGCCCTTTTTTAGGGATGCCATAGAAGTTTTGGCTACCGTAATCGTTCATCATCATTGGATAAGAACCAACTTTTTGAGCCTTCAGTTTTTGATTGATATTTACATTTATCAAACCCGCTTGGCTATTGTCCAAAATCATATCGAGCATTTTCAGAGCATTTTCATCTTTATGACCAACAGGAACAGTTCTAAAACCCATCATCATCTGCTCTTGACCAGGGAAGTCAATATTGATTAATTCTTCTCCCTTGAGAGCATCTTCACTCCAAGTCTTTTGCTTTGGGAGTTCTTTGCGTTGCCAATGTGAGAAGTAGCGATCGATAAGCTTTATCGCTTCTGGAGGATTTACATCACCTGAGATAACTATCGCCATGTTATTTGGCACATAGTAAGTTTCATAAAACTCGTACATGTCCTTTATAGAAGGAGACTTTAGATGCTCAACAGAACCAAGAGTTGTTTGCTGACCATACGGGTGGTTCTTATACATATTTTCAAGAAATTTGTAGTAAAGCGCTCTATCCTTACTGTCCAGAGAACCATTCTTCTCTTCATAAACTGCTTCTATTTCAGTCTGAAACAACCGAAATACTGGTTTGCGAAACCTTTCTGACTCAATTAAACACCACTGTTTAAAAGATGTTGATGGGCACTGCACTTTATAAACAGTTTCTTCACTTGACGTATGAGCATTTATTTTTGTCCCGCCCAGTTGCTGATACATACGGTCAAATTCATTTGGAATAGCATAAGTGGCAGCCTTGGCTGACAACTTACTTATTTCTTTCATGATTTCTTTACGACCTTCATCATCGGACGTTTTACGGTAGTCTTCGTAAAGCGCCGTTATCTTATCTAAAAGAGGCTTCTCTTTCTGAAAATCCGCTGTGCCAAATCTGTCTGTACCCTTAAAAAGCATATGTTCTAGGTAGTGAGCTATGCCTGTTGAGGTCGCAGGGTCACTAGTACTACCAGCTCTCACAACTATCTCTGAATAGAATACTGGCTTGTCATGATTTTCTGTTAAATAAACTTCCAAACCGTTATCCAAAGTATAGTGCCACACTTTTAAAGGATCGTTGTCGTAACGTTTTAAAGTGTAATCGGCACTAACTGTTAAAATAAATAACAGAAAAGGAATTAAAAAAAGTTTCATTTAAAGGCTCCAAAAGATATATAGTAAACTCAATAAACAACGGCCTCTGGGTTGAAAGCCAGTTGTGGACATAATAACTTGTGTCATATTCTTAAATAATACATCCTTTCGTGCTAATATTTTTGTATAATATTGCCGGTTCAAAATAGGAAACAGATTTCATATGGCTTGTTTGATTCGACTTGATAACGGACAAATTTTTAATATTACAAATAAAATAGATATCATCGGCAGAGGCTCCAGCGCTTCTATTTTCCTCGATGATGACGGAGTTTCCAGAAACCACGCAGAAATATTTATGATGTCAGGCTGTGTTGAAGTCATAGACTTAAACAGCCGAAATGGCATATCTGTAAACGGCGAAAAAGTTAGAAAGTCTTTTCTGAACAATGACGATAAACTAAGTGTAGGCACAGTCGACATGGTCTTTAGCCATGGAGAAGTCGATACGAATAAAACAATAAATGTCGCCGCAAGTGAAGTTAACTCACCTTCTTCAGCCTCGATAAAGACTAGCAGTTCGGGACGATTTGAGCTTACCCAAATCAAAGCTAGTGAGTCTCTTCTAAAATTTAGTAAGTTCAATCACAGCCTCACTTATCTAGAACTCTTATTTAAAGCTGCGCTAGAGTTAAACTCAGAAGCCGGTGATGAACGCTTCTCAAAAATTGTTTATTCATATATTCAAAAAAACTTAGCTCCTGCACTCTGCGTTATAAAAGTCAATGATAAAGTACTTTCTGAAACGCCTACAGGTTCTGCGGCAAATGCCAATGGAGAACTTGTCGAAAATACTCTTCAAACAGGAACATCTTTTCTTCGCAAGAAGTCAAACAGTGTCAACGACGGTACTTCTGCCATATCATGTTCTATCCTCGGACCAGACAGCAATGTTCACGGCTATATTTACTTGGAGACAACAAGTAAAAACTTTGAAATAGAAGATATACTTTTCGTTCGCGCTTTAGCATCACTCGCTGCAGGTATAAGCTTAGACAACCTTCCAGTGAAGACTTTACCTCAAACTAATAGTCAGTTTTATCCTGAGCAACTTCTTATCCTCGGCTCTTCTGACCCTGTAGTTCAACTTAAGTCAAGAATAAATGATGTGGCAAATCAACAAACAGTGATGATCTCCGGACCAATGGGCACTGACCGCCGCGTCATAGCATCCAACATACATTGTATGAGTGACCATGCGGAAAAGCCTTACGTTTATGTTGACTGTTCGTCATTAAATCCTGCAGTCCTTCACGAAAGCCTTTTTGGAAGACCTGGTATATCCGAAGGAAAGTTTGGTCAAGCACAAGACGGCACCCTTTTCTTAAATAGAATTTGCTGCCTAGATCAAGAGATCCAAGAACTTTTACACCTTTACCTCCAAACATCATCTATTATCCCGCTTGGCGAGTCTGAGCCACAGAAAATAAATGTTCAACTTGTACTTGGTATCCGTGGCAAACCTGAAGATGCCGTTAAACGTGGCGTCCTTTGCGAAAACCTTCTGAGTGACCTCAAAGGAAAAAGAATTCACATGCCACACCTTAAAGATAGGCGTGAAGACATTCTCGAAATAACCGAACACTACTTCAAGCGTTTTACCAAAAAGTACCGAAAAGCCGGTATGGTACTCGCTGAAAGTTCTAAAGAAGTCTTGGTAAATTACCCTTGGCCTGGAAATGACCGCGAACTTGACTTGATCCTCGAGCGAGCAGTCCTATGTTGTGACCATAAAGAACTCACACCAGAATACCTTGCCCTACCCGGAGTTAATTAATGCAAGCACGCGGAACTTTAATCATGGCAGCCAATAGTCTTGGGCTACCAGAAGATATTCCACAACGGTCTTTACAGGCCGTAAGAGACTCAGACTTACTTATTTTTGAAGAAGACAAACCTGCTAGAATTGTCCTTAAAACTGCTGGCGTTCATCGCGACTACCTTAAGTACAACGAACAGCACCAAGAATACACATTAGACGCTATTAAAGAATCTTTAGCCAAAGGCCACACTGTTACTTATATGAGTGACCAAGGTTGCCCTACTCTTGAAGATCCTGGTTATAACATTGTCCGTTGTGCTCAACAGACTGGTGCTAAGGTTAAGGTTATACCTGGACCTAGTTCACTAACGGCAGCGTTGTCTGCTTGTCCATTTAGAGAAAAGCTTTTTGAGTTTCTCGGTTTCCCTCCAAGATTGGAAGACAAACGTCGTGCCTTTTTGACTAAGCTCAAAAAGAAGTCGAAACTTCAAGTTCTTATGGATACACCTTACCGTTTAGCGCAGGTCATAGAAACATGCGACGAGGTTTTCTCTCAGGAAAGCACTGGCTTTATAGCACTGGACATAAGTGGAGAAGACGAAGAATACTTGCTTGGTACTTTTTCTGAGCTACACGAACAAGTTAAAAAAATAGATAAAAAACTTAACTTTGTTTTGATTATCTATACTCCACAAACAAAGTCGAACTCGAAACCTTCTGGGCCTCGAAAGCCGCCTCAAAATAATAAGAGACGCAACTACCGTAGGTGATCTTAGATACTAGGGATTAGTTATTAGGAATTTGGGACTAGTTGATAGGAGCTAGTTGTCAGTAAAAGATAACTTAGTAATCAGTGATTAAAACCACTGATTACTAAGACGAAGTCACTGATTACTGAGACGAAGTCACTGATTACTAAGACAAAGTCTCTGATCACTATCCACTATATTACTGAATACTGATCACTACTCTTCAAAACTACTCAGCCGGTTCTGGCTTATTAATTTCACGAACCCAAATATTTCTAAATTTCACTGGATTACCGTGATCCTGAAACTTTAGAGGAGCTTCAGCAGCATGTGGCTTGTAAGTATTTAGTTTTTTGTGAGTACTAGGCCATTTATATTCAGTATTGTTCTGTAGTAATACGCCATTGTGAATAAGTGTTACAGCAGCTTTTTTAACAACTTTACCATCTTTAAATACCGGAGCAGTCCAGATGATGTCGTAAGTCTGCCAAGTATTTTGTGGAAGACAAGCGTTTACTTGTGGAGGTTGCTGACCATAAATTGCTCCAGTCATACCATCTGCATAAGTTACATTCTTAAAACAATCAAGAATCTGAACTTCATATCTCCCCATCAAGAATAAACCACTATTGTTACGGCCTTGAGATGTCTTCTTTGACTCTGGGAAATTAAACTCTAGGTGAATCTGTAGGTCACCTTTAAACTTCTGAACTGTTTGCTGAGACTTCTTACCAACAACCATCGCACCATCAACAATCTTCCAAGACTTATTTACAAACGCATCAAGGTTTGTTCCGTCAAAAAGTACGATAGCATCAGAAGGTGCTTTACTGTCCTGCCTCATTTAGAAATCCGCAATTGAGATTTTGTTAATTTGAGTTTTTATAAATCAAACGGAGAACAAAATGTCAGAGAATAAACGCCCTTACCTTAGTGCAGAAGATAAAGTTTCAGCAGTTAAACGTCACCTTT
>JAJPOQ010000166.1 GCA_021232515.1 Lentisphaeraceae bacterium | reverse complement strand
CAAACGGTAACGGTAACGGTAACGGTAACGGTAACGGTAACGGTAACGGTAACGGTAACGGTAACGGTAACGGTAACGGTAACAACGGACATGGTAATAATGAAGACGGTGTAGACTCATCAAACCCTGGCAATGCTCCTTTTGAAGACTCAGACTCAAATGTCGACGATGAAAATGGCAACGGGAATGGGAACTCATCTTCTAATGAATCAAATAATAACGAAGAAGAGTCAAACGGTAACGGTAACGGTAACGGTAACGGTAACGGTAACGGAAATAGAAGAAACCGATAACACCCTAAACATTCTTTAGCATTTAAAAGCCGCCCCTTTTATAGGTGCGGCTTTACTATTTATATCTTAATACTCCAATCTTTAGACAAATCTACTCTTTTATTCATTTCATCTCTTTAGATCAAAAAAAAATCTTAGTCCTGTACCTCCGGCCAAACCGGAGACTTGAAAGGTGAACCGCTCAAAACTATCTTAAGTTAAATTTCAGGAAATAAGCTTCTTTGATTGTCATCGTCTTTTTTAAAATCATTTTCCCTTGTTTTTCATGTAGCGTCTAACCACTTCTTAATCATGCCCAGCCTTTATTAAAAAATAGCCTCGAGCCCAAAAGTTTTCTCCTGAAAAATTTTTCTTCTTACCTCTGAAGTTACCAGCAATATAGATATTACTTTTGCCTTTAATATTACCGGCAAGATTATTAACGCTTATTCTGGGAGAAATTAAAATCAGTATACAACATGATCAAATATGATATGACCTTCTTCTATTTTGCAGCTCTTTTAACAAACCAATACAGAAAATATCTCCTAGCTCTTTACGAAGTTCCCCCAAGAGCGCTTTTTAACTATACCTGAGTATAAATACAACATGTTATTTACAATCACATTTTGTGTGATTTAAACTTTTCTAGTCTGTCATGAACTTCAACTTTATCTCATAATTTGACGGTTCACATAAAGGACTTTAACTCAATGCCGCAAAAGCAAATGTGGGACTTCCACCCAGAAAACCAAGGGGATTACCTATTAAGAATTAAGTAATATTCATTACTAGTGTCAAAATGTCTAATTCTGAAAGAAGAATGTTCATATATTATACATTTTAATAAGGACCCCTTCAAAAACAACAATTCCTAAAAAACTTAAATACCTCATTAACATATACTTACAACACAAAAAAGACATATAGGCCAACCATTTGCTAGAATATTCACATAACAAATATTAACAAGGAAAGAAAAATGAAACGCAAAAGATTCTCAATGCTAGAGATCCTCGCTGTAACTGCGGTTTCTGCTACTTTAACTACAATGATTGTCTCATCAATCAAAACGAGTAAAGATGTTGCAATCCAAGCAACATGTATGAGTAACATTTCACAGATGAGAAATATTACTGAACTTTATCGAAAAGATCACAATAGCCTTCCTTACTCTGAGACGTGGATGACTGACTTCTCTTTTGCTGAATCTTACTTAGGTGAAGACTCTTTGGGTATTTTTAAATGTCCGGGATCAACTGATTCTGATATAACTTCCTACTCACAACTTCAAAGTGAAACCAGCTACTATTACATCCCTAGTGGCAGACAGCTAGCAAAAAACATTGATGATGGTCTTAACTATGGCCTTACAGCAGATCAAACTGCCGAACTCATTGCTAGTGAAAATGGCGTCATCTATGATAAATCCCCAAATCACCATAATGGTAAAGTAAATATTGCTTATTTATTTAGAGATGATGACAATAATGCTGAGCTAGATGGTCAAATTGTTTCACTAAACGGCAATAATGATCTTCTGGATCTCGATGGTGCTAATATTGTCAATCTTCCTGAAGTAGCCCAAGTAACCGAAGAAGATGCTCCTTTTGAAGAGGCCGCCCCAGAAGACAACACTGTAGACTTTGATGTCAGTGATGACTCTATCTCTGTAAACGAAGATGTAATTGCAACTTATAGAGTCTTAGGTGCTGCTATTTCTTATGGCGGTCAGTATGACATGGCTGTTACAACTCAATTCCAAATCACTAACCCAGATGGTCAAACAGCCGCGACACCTGTTTTTGGCGACTATGGTGATGCTGTAGACGGAAATGTCAATAACGGCACTCAACAAGAATTCACTCCTGAAAACGTCTACGAAGCAGGTACTGAAATTGTCACTGAAGCTACTTCATGGAAAAAGAAAAGAAGCCGTTACAGTGGCGATAGTTCTTCACACTGGAGAGTCTACATGGAAGTAGATGACTCAAACTCAACAAATACTAAAGCCCTAAAAAATGGTGACGAAGTTCCAAACATCGATGGTCACTTAGATCAAGGCGATGTAGAAAGCTTTTTAGACGGCTATATCGACGAAAATGGTAAAATTGTCCTTGCTGACAACCAAGTCATCCTCCTTTTTGAACTTGGGACAACAAACATGTCAAGTAGCGCTGCTGACTTCCAAGACTTAGTTATCCTAGTAACATTCGTTCCAGCTCCTGAAGGTACAGAGAGTGAAAGCTTAAGTGATGTAGTAAATAACTAGAAGAATTCAAAGGTTGATACAATTCAAAGCCGCTTCGTAAGAAGCGGCTTTTTTATTGACTTTAAAAGTACAAAAATATAAAATATTTTAAATCAAATAAACCTTAAGGAAAATTGGGCGAATGAAAATCTCACTTTATCTATTATCTACACTCTTACTACTCAATTCTTGTTCTGAGAAACCAGAAGAAAAGAAAACTGCTTCAACAAACGAAACTATACCGAAAGTCGAAAAGCATGTAGTCGACTTAAATGAAGAAGGTTTTTCTATTGACGAACTACTAAAAATTGATAAAGAGATTCCTGTCATAGAAGTTATCGTTCCAAAAGATTGGAATCAAGAGCAAATAAGTAACCTTGGTAAACTCGAGATGCTCAAAGATGTAGTATTTACAAATACAAACCTTAAAGACATTAAGCTTTCATTTCTCGGCAAGAAAAGAACGATAAAAACCATTAGTTTTGAAAATTGTCAAATAAGTGCAGAAACACTACAAGAATTATCTCGAACGGTTCTTGAGAAGATATCTTTCATCGAAACAGATATCGATGACAAAGTAATCGAGGCTTTAAAGAAAGCTCCAAGACTTAAAGAAATAGAATCAAGTACACCGGACAAACTCAAAGCTGCGTTGCCAAAGGTAAAAATCTCGAAAATCTAATGTTGCCTTTTAAGGTCTCGAATGAGAAAACGAGATGGGTGAACTGCGGATATATGAGTTTCAGGTAAGATACTAACTCCATCCAAAATCATTCGTGCTAGGTAATTTGCTAATAATGCACTTGTGCTCAAGCCTCTCGCGCCTAAACCGGTTAAAAGATATAGGCCTTCATGCTGTGGAGGTTCTGGATACTGGTACCTTGGCCGTCCATGCTTCACTGCTTCAAAAGACTCCTTATACTCAGCTTCCTTACATACAGGTCCAACCAAAGGGAAATGATCCTTAAGCACCGCTCGAAAACAAACCCGTCCGCTTAGCTCTTCAGCGTTCACATCATCTTTAATCAAACCTGGGAAAGTCTCATTAAACGATGAAACTAACTCGCGAGTATCTTCTACTCTGAAATCGACGCCATCATCATCGACTTGAAATGTTGCTCCAAGAACAAAGTTTTTTTCACTTTCCTTAACTAGGTAATTCACATAATTAATTCCAGTTTCTATGTCTGTCTGTAGTTGTTCATCGGATAAATAAACAACTTGGCCTCTAGTCTTCCTTAAAGGTAAATAACTAGTTTGACTAAAGGCTGCAGTATTAAAGGCTGACGCCATGACAATCATATCAAAACCTTCATCTGACTCTTTTTCTTTGAATGACAATTGCCACTTGCCATCAACCTTATCAAAAGATTCTAGCTCGTGATTGTATAAACAAGTTAACTCTTGTTGCTCAATCAATGACTCTGCATATTCGACTGGAGAGAAGGTTATGGCTTCATGATGAAAAGCTGCTTCATACTCATAATCTAGATCAAACTTCTCTTTTATATCTTCTGGCGACAAAAGCTCTATATAGTTTTTGGGGAGCCTCTCTAGACCTCCGTAAACTCTAGCTTTCTTCTGATCATTTGTGATAAACTCCAATAAGCCTTGCTTATGAACCACACCTAATTCACGGACTTGATTCAATGAAAAAGCGCATCCACTTTTTGTCAAAGTTCCCAACCTATCCATTTTTTTAGAAATAAGTGGAAACATCATACCCCATTTATTTCCTGAGGCTTCACTTGCTGGACCGCTATTTTTATCAAAAACAGTAACATCCAAACCAAGACGTTTTAGGTAATAAGCGATGTTCAACCCAGCCATACCAGCACCAATAACGGCAACAGTCTTAGCAGCACTCTTAGCAGGAAACTTAAACCAAGGTAAAACGCAGGAGTTCTCAATCACATGACCACTAAAGCGACCGACAGTCATATGCTTTTTGTTACCGAAACCTTTAACTCGCTCTATATCAAAACCAACTTCTTGAAGTCCACGACGAACAAAACCTGCAGCTGTAAATGTAGCTAAACTAGTTTCGGCATGAGAGTGCCTGGCCATTTGTTGAAAAAGCTCTGGCGACCACATTTCGGGATTTTTTGACGGGGCAAAACCATCTAAGTACCAGCAGTCTACTTTGCCTTCAAACTGCTTATAAACATCGACCGCATCGCCGTACATAAGTAGTAAAGAAACTTTACCTTGCTCAAATTCGAGAAAATGAAAACCAGTATTAATCGTCGGTAACTTCCCTCTTAGCTGTTCTGAAAGATGAGCTAATTCAGGGAAAGCAGCATGAGCCTTTTCAAAAAAGTCTTTATCGAGTGGATGCTTTTCACAGGTGACGAAAGTTATACGCTTGTCGATAGCTAGTTTTTCCCATGCGAGCCAAGTTGTCAAAAAATTGAGGCCAGTACCAAAACCTAGTTCGCCGATTACTAAATTTTGCTTGGTTAGTTTTTCCTCAACGGCATTCCCCTGTAAGAAAACATACTCGGTTTCACTTAAGCCTTGGCCGTCATGATAATAAATGTCTTCATACTTCTCTGAGTAAAGAGTCCCCTCTTCAGTCCAAGTAAAGTCTGCCATGCCTATGAGGCCTCTTCTTTAGCTTTAAATAGTAGAAGCACAAATAATAGACCGACAGCACAAATGAGCAAGTAAAGTTGATAATGATTCAAGCTAAACGAACCAATATTCCAAGTAAACGCCTTCGCTTGTCCTAAATAAACCGATGAAACTAATCCACTCAACGCTGCACCAGCTGCAGTCATAGTCATGCTAAGACTTATTCCAAGCGATTTATTCTCAGACTTCACTAAACGCATTGCTTCTGTTGTCATGGCAATACCAATGGAGTTAAATGTCACGGAATATACAAAAGTTAATACTCCTGCGATCAAGACTGCATACTCTCCTTTGATAACACTAAAAACAAAAAGTAATAAGGTCAAAATAGAAAAGAATACACTGCCATTTAACAGGAAAGTAATTTTAGATCTATCGACTAGTCTCGCCCCCAACCAAAAGCCAACTAAGGCACCAAGCTGAGCAATGTAACCCATACTTATTATTTGTGAATCTGTAAAAGAAAGTGACTCACGTTCAAAGAGGTTTATGAAAGGAAGAGCACTAAAACAAAAGAACATGTACAAAAATATAAATATACAGAATTTACGATAAGGCTTATTCTGAAAACTTTGTAAAATGGCTACTTTAAGAGATCCCTCTGGTAGGGTTTTCGTTTCTAACTCTGGTACTTGCCAATAAAAATAAATCCTTAAAAACAAAGCAAAGGTAATTATCAAAATAATTATTAGGTAAGTGAAGTTCGAGTCATATATCTCTAAAGACTGTGCCACGATAAAAGTGGCAATGATACAAATGATCTGCCAAGATATTCTCAGCCAAGCAAAAAAGCGTCCACGGGTACTTGGATCAATAAGTGGATGAAGTAAAGCAAACCAATTTGATAAGAAGCAAGTAAGACCAAAACTAAAAAGAGTTATTGCAAGTATTGATAAAACTAAGGCATTTTCGGGAAAGAAATATATAAGGCCAAAAAAACTAAAGCCTATAGCATGAAGTCCATTGCCGATGGCCCCAATCTTTTTCTTGCCTTTTAAGTCTGAATAATGAGCTAGCGGAATCAGTAATAATAAGTTACAAGCATTTGGCACAAGCGTTAGAATAAGCATGACCATGCTGTCCTGTATCTCATACCTTTTAAGAAAGTTTAAGATGAAACCATTCATCAAAAACTGAGGACCTAGCAAACCTATGCACTGACAAAAAAAGATACTGCGGTGTGCTTTCTTAATAGTATCTGAACTGACTTCCACACTCTCTCCAAAATAAAAAGGCAGTCTGTTAAGACTGCCTTAAAAAAATCACTGAGGGACTATAAGTCGATTACTTGACTTCCTCAAGCTTTCTTCCCTGTTTAAGGAATTCAAAGATTGCCATAAATTGATCGGCACCGACACCATCTAGTATATTTGATAGTGCAGTTGTTCCCTCGTTTGAGAACTTAGGCATCTTCGTTGTAGGAACAATTCTTGGAGGGTCAATCATCCAACGCTTATAGTAGTCTGGGCGAAGTCTCTCACTTGTGTACTTAAGATCGATACCTTTAACTTCGAATGCCGCCAAAGCTTTTTTCGGTCCAGCATCGTGACAAATAATACAACTAAAACCACCATGAGTGCCTGTCAGTTGTTTACCAAGCTTAGATAACTCTGGATCTACTTTAGTCTGTTCAAACTCAGTACTGAAACCATGTGATGCCGCCATACCTTCTGAAAGTGCTACTGAGCGCTCTTTAAAAGCTGGCATTCTCATATCCAACCACGGTCTTGGTCTGTGGTCTAACTTACCTGAGATAATTTTCTCTAAATAGTCTGCTTGGATTTTTTCTCCCATCCAAGTAAGTAGAGGTCTAAATTGGTCTAAGTGATTTCCTTCATGAGCTTTTAAGTCCTGAGACTCAAAGTGGAACTGACCAAGATCACTTGTACGTCCATCGTACTTGTGACAAGCAGTACAATTGACTTCATTTATTTGTCTTGCGGCAAACTCAGCTGGAACATTTTTTTCAAGAGATGCTTTAGCTGATTTCAAAAATGAAGATAAGGCTGATCTTTCTTCTGCTTTTAAAGAATAATTTGCGTTCGTTCCTTCTAAACAACCACCTTCAGACTTTAGATCTGCCAAAGACTTACCTAGTGGCTTGCTGTTCGGAGTATGACATGACGCACAACCGAGATCGACATAAAGTTTTTTGCCATTTTCAGCATTGCCCTTTTTAAACGTCTGAGCTTTTCCCGTTGAGTTCTTAGTTAAGTAAGCAGCTAAGCTTTTCGCTTCCTTATTACTCAAACCAAAGTCTGGCATGCGAATCCATTTATAGTGCTTTGCTGGATTCTTAAGAAATTCTGCTAAAACTGCTGGTGACTTAAACTTCCAATTTACATTTATCAAAGGAGTTCTATTTGCATCTGCTGCTTTATCTGGACGTGTATGACAAGCAACACAACCAAGCTTATGGAATACATCGCCGCCATCTTTAGCTAGGGAGTCATCAATTTTCCCAGAAGGCGCATCTGCTAACTTCATAGTTGAAATGTATGCTGCTAAGTCAATAGCTGAAGTATCCCCAGCTTTTACCGCATCTGCTACAGAAGCGTGTTTTAGAAGTTTCGGCATAGTCGCAGAGTGGCGAATAGATTTTGGGTTTTGGATCCAAGCTGCAAGCCAAGACTCAGAGTACTTATTACCAGCATTATCTAAATTTGGAGTATCTCTCAAAAGTTCAGTCATACCAGAATTGGCGATTTCACCAGCAGTGTGACACTTAGTACAGTTTAGACCAGCAAATAGTTTACGGCCTTCACGAAGAGTAGAGTGAGCTGTAACAAGCTCAGATGGAGTGTGGTTTAAAGCACCAGGTGAAACAGGCTCTAGAGGAAAGTTACGACCTCTCCAAAGTAGACGAATTTGAGCATCGCCTTTTTCAGGACTGTTGTAAGTAAGCTTTATATCGTGCTCACCTTTATTTAGGCGTAGACGGTCTGACTCTTTAACTGTTAGGTCATCGCCAGATACTTCGAGGACAACTTTACCGGCAATTTCTAACTTCGCAATACCGTTACCTTTAAAAGAAAAATAAACACGGCTTCTTTCTGCAAGAGCTAATTTACCAGAAAAAACTGCAGTAAATTTACCCTTTTCTAAAAATGGGCTGACCGGCTGACCAGCTTTCACAAAAAGTGCACCTATACGACTGGAACGGGCGTCTTTATTGCCTTTTGAATCTTCCAAGTCAAGTTGTAGACCGAACTCAGCGCTCGCTGTGCTCAATAAAAATAACAAACATAACGCAAAAATGTTTTTCATATTTTTCCTTAATAAATAATATCTTCTCAGCGATCGACTCAAAAAACTGCGATCAGCAAACTGATTTTGTACAAGTAAATACCTAAACTCAATAGGTAATTACGGTAGTCTGCAAAATTTTAAACGAAAATTTACTATAAATCATCTTCTTCTGAGGTGATCTCATACAGAGCTACTTGCCGAACGACTTGTACTGAACAGTTTACAGTTTCTTCTATTTCCATGTTCTCTTCAAGAATTTTATTGATCAATTCCTGACAGTAACGAACATCCCCAACAATTGTCTCATCGATTATACCTGAAACGATACAATGACCTGGAATAGTACGAACGCGCAAACTGCCATACTCTGGCTCTGGGATAAAGCCTTTGGTGTATTCTATTTTTGCTGCTGGCTTACTTATACGGATAACAAAATCCACGATGCTACCGTAGATACAAAGTTCTATTTCTTGCCCTGTTTTAGGCGCTTCAATGATAGACTGTAAAAACATGAAAAACGCTCCTGATTATTCAGATACTATTACAATGATACAGGAGCTAACGCTTTTCAATTCATTCGCAAATTTATAAGCTTTTCTACAATAGGAACATCTGCTTTGAGGAAGTCATACTTAGATAATTCTGCCACACTCACCCACTTCAATTGAGCATGAACTAAACTTTGAGGAATACCGTTAAAGCTATCAACCAAAAAAGTTTTAAGAAGAATCTCTTTATCTGGCAAAACAAGTAGTGATTCTTCAAAGAACGTCACTCCTGAAATGTCGACGGACAACTCTTCGACTAGCTCTCGAACGAGCGCGGCTTCATCAGTCTCGCCACTTTCAACCTTACCGCCAGGAAACTCCCAACGGCCTTCATGTTTGGCTTCCGCTCTTTGAGCGATGAGGATTCTTCCTTCTTCTTGAAGAATCCCCGCGACTACATTAATTCTTTGGAGCATTCTCAATCGTTTTTTCGATAACGGCTTTTGCTGCTGGAGTAGGCTCTTCATAGCCTTCTGGTGGTGCTTTAAAGAAACCAATGTAGAGATACATGATACTGGAAACAAATAGAAGAACGATTCCGAAAAGACACCAAACCTTCATAATTGGACCAGGCTTATTTTCCTCTGGAATAGTTTTGCCTTTCATCGTTAGATAATTCAAAATGGCAAAAATAGGTGCAGCAACAAAAGAAACCACAGTGGCAATCATAACAACTACGCCCATTGCACCGTCGATCTTCTTAGTTAGAATAAACACAACAATTGTCAGAGCAACAGCAATCCAAAGAACTATTTGATAATACTTTTTACTTGTTGCGGGATCTTCTTCACCAGTCTTTTCAGACTTCAAAAGCGTAAAACACTTCTGAAGTGTACGAGGATAAGCATCTAAGCAAGTAAGCGTCGTACTAAACATCGTCGTTAGAGCAGCTATACCAATCATCGGATAAGCCCAACTACCTAAAGCGGAAGTGTACATTTCGATTAGTTGGCCAGCAAATACGGCACCTTTAGGTGAAGGAGCTTCTGGACCACCAAACATAACAAGAGCACCAAGAGCTAAGAAACACATAGCTAAACAAGCTGTTCCGTAAAAACCAATATTGAAGTCAAGCATAGCTCTTTTAAGTGGAGCTTTTTTGCCATTGGCAGTATTGGCTTCTTCTGACCAAACTGAGTGCCAAACTGATATATCCATAGGAGCCGGCATCCAACCTAAGAAAGCTGCGAGGAACATAGCATCGACGTATTTACCTCCAACAAACTTATTCAAATCAAAACTCGCTTCTGCGTCGTATACTCCCCCTGGAGTTTTCAAGAGGACTGACGCGACTGCGATGATTGTTGTTACTGTAAGTATCAGAATAATCACTTTCATCATCTTGTCTAAGATACTGTATTGTCCAATAGATAAGACTACTGCAGCGATGACAAGAAAGGCTATTGCTGGTATATGCGGCATCATCTCAGCAGGAATATCTAGTTTAAAAAACTTTACCGCTATAGAACTGGTGACGATTGTTACTGCAGCCTGAATCAAACACATAGTTATGAGCGTCATGGCCATATATGTATAGATTGCCCACTTACCTAGAGCGTTATAACCATGAAGAATATTCTTG
This sequence comes from Lentisphaeraceae bacterium, assembly GCA_021232515.1. Classification (GTDB taxonomy): domain Bacteria; phylum Verrucomicrobiota; class Lentisphaeria; order Lentisphaerales; family Lentisphaeraceae; genus JAKVBD01. Next base: position 26,486 of record JAJPOQ010000166.1, on the reverse strand, counting down.
CCTGTGACGGCCGTATACTCAGGGCCGAATCGATAAAATGGATACTTTATAACATGAACTAAAGGAATAAGAAATAGCAGTAAATATCCATAGCTTGCTCCAGCTTTCGTGGACATAACTAAATGGGAAACACCAACAGCAGCACCGGCATACAAAAGACCCGGCCCGAGATTCCCCAACACACTTTTAAATTTTGACAACATAAACACAACCAATAATTACAATTGAAAGATTAAATAATAAGCTTAGCTTTGACTATATCAAGAGACGTAATGTGATATATGAAAAACTATCCAAATCTTACCTCCAATTGACAAAAAATACGGAAAAAATGAAGACTCAAAGCGGAAAAACTCCAGTAAGTATCATCACCGGCTTTCTCGGCTCAGGTAAAACAACTCTTGTAAATCACATACTCACCGCGAATCATGGGTTTAAAATTGCCGTTATTGTCAATGAATTTGGAGAAATTGGAATCGATGGTGACTTAATCGTCAAAGATGAAAATTCTATTTTAGAATTATCAAATGGCTGTCTTTGTTGTGCGATTATTGGTGACCTCACTCAAATCGTCGTTGACTTAGAAAAAAGTGGTAAGGACTTCGACTACCTTTTAATTGAAACTACTGGCATTGCCAATCCTGCTCCAGTAGCTGAAGTCTTCTACTTTGATCCAAGAATCAACAGTAAGTACTTTGTTGACGGCATAGTCACAGTGGTCGATCCAATCAATTTAGAAATTGACATAGAAGATAATGAAGAGTGCTATAAACAAATAGCGTTTGCAGATCTCTTTATCTTAAACAAAGCTGACATTGTGAATGGAAGTCAATTAGAAAAGTCCAAAGCTCTATTGAAGTTAGTTAACCCTGTCACTCCATACATTTCAGCTGAATACGGAAAAGTACCAATTGAGAATATTCTTCAACTTGGTTCCAAGCCAAATGCCAACATCCTCGAAAACCATCATGAAGAACACGACGATCATGACCATAAACACCACCATTCTACTCCAGTTGAGTCGGAATCGATCATTATAGAAGGAGCAATGAATCAAGGTAAACTACGCTATTGGCTCAGTACACTTATATTTGACAGAAGCGACCTTATTTACCGCATGAAAGGTATAGTCAACATTTCTGGCTGCGATGAAAAGCTTATTTTCCAATCTGTACATCGGCTTTTTGAAGATGGAAATGGAGGTGCTTGGACAAAAGATGAAGTTCGTCAAACAAAAATCGTCTTCATTGGAGAAAAACTAGACCGAGAAGAGTTACTAGAAGGTTTGCATAGCTGCTTAGCTACTGACAAATAATGTAGTCTTTCACTGTAACTAAGTGAGACTGACCAGCTTCTTTATGGACTCTAAAAAAGATAACGGGAACTTTATCGCCCTCTTCACAAGAACTCAGTTTTTTCTGTAAAGTTTTATCGTCTAATATCTCACTATCGCCAATCTTATAAAGCATATCCCCTCTTCTAAGTTTCTTTCCACTTGTAAAGGATGGATTTATCTCTGATAAGACAAAACCTACATCAAAGGGAATAGAGACTGCTTGGGCTATATTTCGCTCTAGCTTTTCCAGCTCCATACCAAAGCGCTTGCGGCTTAACTCAATCGGTCCTAAGTCATAGGTTTGCAACAAAAATTCTTGGCCACTTTTACTGCCAATCTTTAAACTATCTAAAGTCTCATTCTCTAACAGAAGGCCATAAAAGTCTATCGAGTTCTTGATGGGGACTCCATTCACTGAGTAAACCTCAAAACCGTTATCTAGATAAGGGCTTTCACCTTTAACAAACTCTTTAAGATTCCGAATAACTACTGCACCGGCATTTTCGGAACGATCGAAAACTGTTTCAACATCAAAGCCTAGGCCTTTTTCAAAACGACGTTGAGGAGATAACCAATTACTTAAGACAGGTAAGATTTGTTTAACTGGCAGGACAAAACTTATTCCTTGAGTTTTTGTTTTAACTCCTAGAAGTAATCCTATGACATTCCCTGCCATATTAACGACTGGACCACCACTATTGCCTTTATTTACCTTCGCACTTATCTGAATGAGATCTTCATAAACAACTGAGGCATCTTTAAAAGTCCTTTTAAAAGAACTTAAAATTCCTTCTGCAACACTAAACTCTAATCCTTCTGGTGCTCCGATAGTCAATACATCTTCTGCGAGGTACAAGTCATCCGGATAAGCAAGAACTACAGGTTTAAAAAATGTCGGTTTATCAGTCTGAATTTTTAACAGTGCCAAGTCGTACTGTTCATCGTATGAATCCACGCTTGCTGTATACTCGTCGCCATTATAAAACTTTACCTTGAAAGATTGTTGGTTTTTCACGACGTGATAATTCGTAATGAGAAAGCCATTTTTAGTAACGACAACGCCCATCCCTAAACTGCGATCACTTTGAGAATCAATGATATTCACTGTTGAATGCATGATTATACCAGCGGCCAAAACTTTAGGAGTAACTCGAAACTCATCTTCGGATCTAAGCTCAGTCTTCGCAAAAAAACAAATAATTAAAATTGGTAAGAGATTGCGCAGAACAGACAAAAGATTTATTTTTCTTGATTCAATCATGAAAGTTCCAAAGGGCAAAGGGTGAATTCTATGAGCGAGTCAGAGCTCGATTTATTATTGACGTTTATAAACAAAGTATACCTCAAACATTGGTATAATCATACACTGCCAATTAAAGGCAGTAAAGCGGTTCGTGAGAATGACCCGATAAGGTTATCTGAGAAAACTATTCAGATGTTGTGGAATAAGCAGAACTTGCTGAATGAAATACTTTTTGATACAGATGGCAAACCTTATAAAATACTAAAACCAGGAACATGGAATAGAGAGCCTGGACCAGACTTCAAAAATGCTCTTATTTTGAAAGGGAAAGAAAAGGTTTGGGGCGATGTAGAGATACACCTACAACCAGAAAACTGGAACCAACACGGGCATCAGTTTGACCCAAACTACAATGACGTTGCACTACATGTGGTCTGGGACAATCCATCTAACATTCAATCTCCGCCAAATATACCTCTCCTACAGCTCTCAAACCAGACTTCTGTTGGCTTAGATAAGATCTGGGAAATGAATAACGACTACTCATACAGCAAAAGTCAGATTCACCCTCCAGAAGAATGCGCCAAAGAAATGAATAAGTTCTCGGATACGAAACTACAGAAAACATTTCGAGCTGCCGGCTTAGTTAGACTACAAAGAAAGGCTGAGAAGTTTAGTTACCTCAATTCCAAGTATGGTTCTGATAATGCTCTTTATATACAGATCGCTGACGCCTTGGGCTACAAGGCAAACCGTACTCCATTTACAAATCTCTGTAAAAACTTACTAATTGATGAATTACAAAAAGAACCAAATCGCATTGTTCGCAAAGCACTTTTATGGGGAGAGTCTGAACTTCTTCCAGATTACACTCAAGAAGAAATTCACCCTGAACTTATCGAAGAGTGTAAAGAACTCTGGAAACTTTGGTGGCCTCTAAGGAAAAATGGAGATAAAAGAATCGACTGGTCAAGAGCTTCTTTGCGCCCAGTTAATAGCCCGGAAAGAAGACTGGCTGCTTTCGTTCTGTTGCTTGAGAAGTGTCAGTTTGAGTTTACCCCATTCATTAATTCAGCAAAAACTCTATTGAAGCAACCTAAAGAACTACGAAAACACTTTGAAGACTTTTTGAGCGTTGAAGGAAAATGGGAGAACTTTTGCAACCATAAAACAAAGCTTAAAAAGCCCATGTCGCTCATCGGCAAATCTAGGCAACTTGATATAATCATAAATATTTTTGTACCTGCATTAGCCAGTACATTAAATAATGAAAACCATAAAGAAGAACTGCATTTACTATATGAGTTCTACCTTTCATTGCCTAAAGCACAGGACAATCACGTTTTGGATATAGCTCGCCATAAGTTTTTTATTCCGCCTTCAAGATTCAAACAAATCATCAAAAAAGCAATAGACCAACAAGGGCTCATTCAACTTATGCAAGACTTTGATCTACCTCAAACACCTGAACATATAAAGCTATTTTGGGATGAGCTGGGAATTGATTTTTAAGACTCTATTCAAGTAATTGAACTTAAATAGTTTCATTTTTAGTGTATTTATTGATATGACAATTTGGAGAAATACATGCAGCTTCTACACACAATGATCCGCGTTGGCGATCAAGAGAAATCAATTAAATTCTATACTGAAATACTCGGTATGAAAGTCCTTAGACAAAAAGACTATCCTGGTGGTCGTTTCACAAATACTTTTGTGGGTTATGGCGATGAAACTGAGCACACTGTCGTAGAGCTCACGTACAATTGGGATACAGATGAATACACTCATGGCAGTGGTTTTGGACACTTAGCCTTTGGTGTTGAAGATATATATGCAACTTGTGACGCTATGCGCAAGATGGGCGTCAACATCTGTCGCGAACCAGGTTCTATGAAGCACGGCACGACTGTTATCGCTTTCGTAGAAGATCCAGATGGTTACAAAATAGAGCTAATCGAAAAGAAAACTCTATAAAAAGAAAGGCGTTATCACTTTCATGATAACGCCTAAATCTTAAATACTTTTAGTTATTAGCCGTGGCACTTTTTGTACTTCTTGCCACTACCACAAGGACAATCGTCGTTACGACCGACCTTAGGTTCTTCTCTAACAACTTGCTCAACCTTAACTGGCTCCGGAGCAGACTGTGCCTCCAACTCTTGTTGAGGTGGTGCCATACCAGCTTCTTGCATCTGAGCTATTCTCTGTTCCATCTCAGCCTGTGCCATATCTTCTGCTGACATAGTAAACTGAGGTAAACTATGAAGGAAGTCTTCAATAGCCGCTAATGTTGTTGCTGATCTGAACATGTTGTTCAATACTTCTTGAACGATATTTGCAGTAAGCTCATCAAACAGGATATATGCCTGCTGTTTATACTCAACGAGTGGATCTTTTTGAGCCATGTGAGCGAACATAACAGATTGACGCAAGTGGTCCATACCGTGTAAATGTTCTTTCCAAAGTTTATCGATTGCTGTCAGCATGATGTGCTGCTCGAGCCAACGAATTCTCTCAGGATCTTCAAGAGCTTCTTTCTTTTCATACTGTTTAACAATTTGGTCAAACAATTCAGAAGAAGCTTGCTCTATAGTCATACCGCCATCGAAGTCAATCTTACCTAGATCTATTTCAATTGGGAATGTTGTACTAATCCAAACTGTAATATCTTCTTTCTTAAATGCTTTGTTTGCATTTTTACTACTTATTTGATTAACTGCAAATTTTTCTTCAACAGCGTTTTTCACTATATCGAGCAAACGCTCTTTAGGATTTTCGCTGACCAGAACGTCTTTACGTAGTTCATAGATAATGGAACGCTGCTGATTCATAACGTCATCATACTCAAGTGTACGTTTACGTTGTGAGAAGTTCTGTTGCTCAACACGTTTCTGAGCACGCTCTATGACTTTCGTAAGCATTCCACTTTCAAGCTCTTCGCCCTCTTCCATACCAAGTCTTTCAAGAACATTTGTTATTCTATCTGAACCAAAAAGACGCATAAGATTGTCTTCTAGAGATATGTAGAAAATCGTACTACCCGGATCGCCCTGACGAGCACAACGACCTCTTAACTGACGGTCGATACGACGAGAATCGTGACGAGCTGCACCGATAACTTGAAGACCTCCAAGTTCAGCAACACCTTCTGCAAGCTTAATGTCCGTACCACGACCAGCCATGTTTGTAGCGATCGTTATAGCACCGACTTCACCAGCTTTAGAGATAACATCTGCTTCTTGTTGGTGACGACGAGCATTTAGAACATTATGAGGAATCTTTTCACGGCGTAAGTAACGGCTGATAACTTCGGAAACATCTACTGTCGGAGTACCAACAAGAATTGGTCTACCTGAATTGTGAGTCTCGCGAATTCCTTCGATCATCGCACGGTATTTTTCGCGCTGAGTTTTATAAATTTTATCATTAGAGTCAATTCTCAGACATGGTCTATTTGTTGGAATTGCTACTACATCTAGTTTGTAGATGTCTTTAAATTCACCAGCTTCTGTTTCAGCAGTACCAGTCATACCACCGAGTTTGTCGTAAAGTCTGAAGTAGTTCTGAATAGTGATAGTTGCTAAAGTCTGAGTCTCTCTCTCAATCTTAACATCCTCTTTAGCTTCTAGAGCTTGGTGAAGACCTTCACTGAAACGACGACCAGGCATAGCACGGCCAGTGTGTTCGTCAACGATAATTACTTTGCCTTCATCAACGATGTAGTGAGTGTCTCTTTCGTATAAACAATAGGCTTTAAGAAGCTGAGAAATGTTATGAATTTCTTCATTTTTAATTTCGTAAAATTCTTGAAGTTTTTGTCTTTCTTCAACTTTTTGTTCATCTGACAAATCACTGTGACTATCAATTTCCTGCATTCCTTCAACTATATCAGGAATGATGTATGCTTCAGGGTTTTCTGAATCTAGTGCTGAACGACCTTTTGCCGTTAAATCAGCATCTTGGTAACGTTCATCCATCGCAAAGTAAAGTTCATCTTTTACTGATTGAAGTAGGCCTCGGTTACTATCACTGTGGAACATGAGGTCTTGCTTATCTGCAAACTTTCTTATCGTAGGATCTTCAAGCAAACGCATAAGCTGTTTATTTTTCGGCATACCAATCTTAACTTTACATAAGTCTAAGATTGCCATTTTATAATCTTCAGTTCCTGGCTCATGCTTAGCAAGCTCATCCTTCACTTTAGCAACAAGGTCATTACACATCGCATGTTGTTTACGGAAAAGGCTGTTTATCTTGTCTTTGAGAAGGTGAAAACGGTGAGTCGATTTTTCTACTGGACCTGAAATGATAAGTGGGGTTCTAGCTTCATCGATAAGAATTGAGTCAATTTCGTCGACAATTACGAAGTAGTGGTCACGCTGAACAAGCTCTTCTGCATCAGTTGCCATACCCATGTCACGTAAGTAGTCAAAACCAAACTCACTGTTGGTACCATAGGTGATGTCACAACCATATTCCGCACGGCGCTCTTCTGGATCTAGGCTATTATGTATACAACCAACAGTAAGACCAAGGTACTTAAAGATGGCACCAATCCACTGTGAGTCACGCATAGCGAGGTAGTCATTCGTCGTTACTAGCTGACAGTTTCTACCTGATAATGCATTGAGGTATAGAGGAAGACTTGCAGTAAGAGTTTTACCTTCACCAGTCTGCATCTCAGAGATACCACCATTGTGAATAACCATACCACCGATCAACTGAACATCGTAAGGGACCATGTTCCAAGTTTCTTCGTGATCCATGTATGAAATAGTCTGTCCACACAGGCGTCGGCAGGCATTTTTGACAGTTGCAAATGCTTCTACAAGCATATCGTCTAGGCTTTCGCCTTTTGAGAAGCGCTCTTTGAACTCAGCTGTTTTAGCTTTTAATTGCTCTTCAGTAAGTTTTTGAAACTCAATTTCTTTTTGGTTAATCTCATCTACAAGTGGTCTTAATTTTTTAAGATACCTTTCGTTCGGCGAACCAAAAACTTTCTTTAAAACGTTTGCAAACATAAATTTTACTTACTTCCTCGTCATATAAAAATAAATACCACCGTCTCCGCAAGTACGGGAAACGGTGGCTTAAAGTTTAACTGAAGAAGAGAACTTGTAAACTATCTAGCTTTATTTATTCTCTTCCACATTACCCGCTTTAGCTTCGGGCTTAGAGGAAACAGGAGCATTTGACATATTATCGAAATCTAAAACCTGTTTAACCCCATATTCTTTTTGAAGGGACTTATCCAGAAGAAGAGAAACTAAATTAAATTGTTTTCCTGCTGGAACTTCAAAAAGGAGCTTAACTGTTGAGTTAGGCTCAAAAACTTCACTACCTTTCCTAGATTTTTTATCTTGTTCGTAAATTCCTTCCCATTGTACTTTGGTGTCGCCAGAAGCTCTGACTTCCCAAGTTTTTCTTTGAAATGGACCATCGTTGACCATAAGGCCTAACATTTTAAATTCTGTTTCACTGCTAGCTGGTTTAAGAGCGAAGTCATAAAGACCAACACTGCGACCGGCTGCTAGTTTAAGAGTCACTACGGCGAATACATTGCCATCTTTTGGCTGAATACTCTTAGTTTCTGTTTTGCCGTTAGTTAAAATTTTCTCGAATTCAACCTCTGAAGGGTTCGCTAGGTGCACAATAGAGCCTTCTCTAACTGCTACGTTGCAATCAGTGTCCGCATTTACTGCGACTGTTAGTGTTAGGGCTATTGCCAAAGTCAAAGGTTTAATCATAATTTTATTCCTCGCATTACGCTGAAAGTCTTTTATTAAATAGCATCTTAGATAATTATCAATATCTTATTCTCATCAATCTAACGAAAGAAAGCACTATTCCTGTCAAGAATATTCAAATTAATTGATAATTTGCTTCTGAACTGCAAATATTTGATTTATTCCGTGCTCTGCCAAGTCTAGCATTTCGTTCAATTCTGCACGTGAAAAAGTTTTGCCTTCTGCAGTTCCTTGCACTTCAACTAAAGTTCCATCTGAACTCATAATCACATTCATATCGACTTCTGCGGCCGAGTCCTCGACATAACATAGATCAAGCAGTGGAACTTCTTCATGAACACCTACACTTATCGCCGCTACAGATTGGCTCATCGGGCTTTCGGAAAGTTCACCAGTCTCAATCATCTTAGCAAAAGCAAGTTGCAAGGCCGTGGAAGCGCCGTTAATAGATGCACATCTAGTACCACCATCAGCATTTAGAACATCACAATCTATGTAAATAGTGTTTGCGCCGATTTTTTTTAGATCTACAACAGAGCGTATGCTGCGGCCGATAAGTCTTTGTATCTCAGAAGAACGACCTCCTGGGCCACTTTTATTTTCTCTTCTGTTTCTACTATGAGTTGAGCCTGGCAACATAGAGTACTCACTTGTCAGCCAACCTCCTTCAACACCTTGCGCCTTCATCCAGCCTGGAACTCCTGGAACAACACAAACAGAACAGATGACTTCAGTATCACCACAAACAGATAAAACTGATGCTGTAGCATTCTTACAAATGCCTTCCTGAAATTCGACTTTTCTCAGTTCATTATTTTTTCTACCATCTGAACGTGCCATGGGGCTCCCTTTAAAACTTTTAGAATTTTGATAAATCTAGAGGCTGATATTGAAATTACTTGTCGAATAACTATTATCATCGCGGACTATTTGTTAATTTTTTGGATCGTGTATGAAATGCCTATTAAAGTCAGTTCTTGTTTTAACTGTTCTATCTTTGCCCTTTTCATGCCGTCAAGCTAAAGAAACGACCTACTCTACCAAGACTCTCGATTGCTTAAATGAACTTATTCTAAACAAACACAACGAACTCTCCCAAAAAATTGCTGTCTCAAAAAAATTCAGTGATGACTTCAAGTTTGCTGAAGATATATATGAAAGACTTTCCGATATATACAGCTTAGAATCTGCCGAGCAATTAATTGCCAATAGCGAACTTGAGAAAGCTTACCAAGCTCTCAATACCAGAGTTATAGAACGCGGTTACAGCCCTTCTCTATCAACATCTATCAATACCATCAAAGCAGCTCAATCCATCCAAAAGCTAAACTCACAAATAAATGAACTGTCAATCCAAGAAGCTTTTAGAGAATTTGCCAGAGTTGAAGCTCAAACGTCATCCTTCTTTAAAGATATTCCTAAATACCAACTCTGGATTAAAACAAAAAGACAAGACTTAATTAACAGAATAAGTGCTGATAACAGCAAACTCGATGAAAGCTTTGCTCAAACTGCAGATATGATTAGTATTTCAAAACCAGAACTTACTGAAATAACCCTACTGCAAAGAGCTGTTCTCGCTAAAAGTTCGACCATACCAGGCTTCGACATAAGCCCACTTTCTACTCTCTATGAAAGCCTACAGTCAAAAGGCTCGTCTCCGTTTTTAAGTGGATTAAGCAAAAAAGCGCCAAAAACACCCAGTGACTTTAAGAGTCTACTAAATAGCGCCAACGCACACTCTTTAGATGGAAAAATTAACGAAACTCTATCGATTCTACATCATATTGAACAATCGACAGAAATCTTTCCTGAATACAGAAAATCAATTTTAAAGAACCTTCTAAAAGCACGAGGCTGGAATAATGCATCATTAATCAATGGTAATTTCCTTGACCTTTCCTATCTTTTAGAAACTTTTTATATGGCAAATGAATAATCAACCCTGTGGAGATGAATATGGCAGATACGAATGAACCTGAACTAGATGCAGCTACCTTAAAGCAAATCGAAGAACAAGTCGCCGCACAATTCAATGCCGAAAATGCCGCTCCTGAACTAGACGCTGCTACTCTACAGCAAATTGAAGCTCAAGTTGCAGCTCAATTCGAAGCTGAAAATGCTGCTCCTGCTGCCGCACCTCAACCAGATCCAGCTCAAATCGCACAGCAACAGGCGTACGAACAACAACAAGCTCAAATCGCACAGCAACAGGCGTACGAACAACAGCAAGCTCAAATCGCACAGCAACAGGCGTACGAACAACAGCAAGCTCAAATCGCGCAGCAACAAGCGTACGAACAACAGCAAGCTCAAATCGCACAGCAACAAGCGTACGAACAACAGCAAGCTCAAATCGCGCAGCAACAGCCACAACAAGAGTATTATGAAGAACCACAAGCCGCTCCTGCTCCTTTAAAGAAAAAGAAAAAACTAAAAGGCGGCAAGACTAAGGTTAATCTTTCCGGAACTACTCGTGCATCTGCAGCAAGTGGTAGAAGAGCAGCTTCTAAAAGTGGTCGACAAACTCGCGCGGAAATGGATGCCACCCAAGTTGATGAAGAACCAACAAGCTCACCAAGAAGAACCGGAAGACGCTCAGTTAGAGAGAAAAAGCAAGAAAAGAAAAGTAACAAAGGTCTTTTCATTGGTCTAGGTGTTTTCGTAGCAGTTCTAATAATTGTACTAGTTATTGTAGTAGCAACAAAAGGTGATGACAAAGCTCCTCAAGAGGGTGCAGAAACAGCCACTGTCGAAACGCCTGCTAAAGAACCTGCAAAGCCAAAGACTCCTCCAAAGCCAAAAGAGAGACTAGTCGCAACTGGGGCATTTAACGCTGAAGACTTCAAAGTTCAAGTTCTTAAATTCATCACAGGCGGTAAATTTGACACGGCCAAGCTTTACATTAAAAGTAGAAAGAAAGATGCTCCGAACGAAGACCTTTCTTATCTTGAAAAAAGACTAGCGAAAGCAATCGAAAGAGCTAATTAAAAAAACGCTCTTCAAACAATTTACTCGCCGGGGTACTCAAACCTCGGCTGAGTTCTTCTTCTTTGTAATAAACCTCTCCCAAAAACAATCCTTTTGCCGGAGCTACTTGGCAAGCTTTAGAGCGAACACCTGTTTCTAGTAACTCTTTAGCCTTCTCAATTGTTTTTATACCTGCGGCACACTCAACTACCTGACCAGTTAAAGACCTGACCATTTTATACAGAAAGCCACTTCCTGTAAAACTAAGAAGGTAAAAGCCATTCCACTTTTCTACTGATGCTTTATAAACGGTACGTTCAGGCGAACCCTTAATCATATGGGCATTCACTGTGAAGCCAGAAAAGTCATGCTTGCCAACGAATAGATCTAAGGCTGCTTTCGTTTTCTCTAAGTCGAAGTTATGGCGTCTGTTCCAACTAAAGCTTCTCGTAAATAGATTTAAACGAGCACTGTTGTCGATCACATAAACGTAAGTCTTTCCTACTGTCGAAAAACGAGCATGAAAAGATTCATCGGTAAATTCAGCTTTCAGAATTCGTATATCATGAGGTAAGAGAGCATTCAGAGCTCTAGGGAAAGAATCCTCGCTTAGGTTTATAAAGTGAGGCTCTTTAAAGGAAAAGACTTGTCCAAGTGCATGAACACCAGCATCTGTCCGTCCACTTCCACTAACCCTACAATCAACAGTGTAGAGTTTTGTTAAAATCTTTTGAATCGTTTCTTGAATAGAAAGCTGGTCAGGTTGTAACTGCCAGCCATAATATGCGGTACCGTCATACTGAACGGTAACCTTCCAAAATCTATCTTGCATTATTTATAAATGAGTGATCCACAATTTGCACAAGCAGTCAACGCAACTCTTTTCTGAGCTTGGTTTATTTCTTGAGCAGTAAGCTTAAGGTGACAAAAACCGCACTTATCGCCATTTAATTCAAGAAGAGCTGCTTTTCTGCCGCCATTACTCGCTTTAATTCTCGTGTATCTATTTAAAATTTCTGAATCAATTTTCGTCGCTTGCTCTTCGCGCTTTTCGGCAAAGATACCAACTTGCTTCTTACAGTTTTCAACGCGAACGTCTAAGTCGCCCATCATCTGTTCAACACGACTAACAGCCTCTTGAAGTAAGGCTTGTTTCTCTTTAAAGATAGACTTTACGCCATCTAACTCTTCCATAAGAATAAGTTCATCTTCCTCTTTAGCACCGATTTGCTTCTGCAAAGAGTCTGCTTCTGCCAATAGAGCTTTGTAAGTACTGTTATCTTTAACTGAGTTAGTTTGATCAAGTACTTTCAGACGCTGTGCTTCAATCTTCTCGACATCTGCAGCAAGGTCTTTGATCTTAAGTTCGATTTTACGAACCTCTTCTTTTGCTGCAACAGCGGCAGCTTGTTGAGTATCCAGATTATCCTGAGCTTCTTTCTTCTGTTTTGGTGCAGAAGTGATTTGCTCATTCATCCTATCTAAACGGCTATCAATTGCTTGTAGTTCCAATAAATCTTCTAACCAGTCCTGGATTTGCTCCATCAGAGTCCCTTCTTGTTATGGTTTGGGATTAAATCAATTAATATTATTATATCTGAACCTGAAACTTAAACAAGTCGATACATGCTGTAAGCAGGCTCATAGTTTGCAAAATTTTTTATGGTTGTCACTGGTAAGTTTTTAATTAAGATATTTAATAATATTCTGGCTTTTAGGCCAAGATTTTAACATTCAAATGAGCTTTAGGTATATGAAATTTCATTTCTCGATCATACTTGCTATGGTACTTGCAATAACAGGCTGTTCTAAAGTAGACCTCACTGCCTCAATTGAAAAAACTAAGTCTCTTCTTAAAGAGCGAAAGCTAGAAGAAGCCGACAAAACAATTACTAAGTGTCTTCCTGCAGCTAAAAAATCGCCTCAAATCCTTGTCTTAGCCGCACTGGCAAAAGCCAACAAGAAAGATAAAACAGACTTTCTCTCCATCATCGATCAGGCTCAAGAAGCTTTCAAAGAAACTGACGACAGTGAATCTTTAACTCTCCTTGGCCGTGCTTGCTACGAAGCGGGTGAGTTTGAACTCTCAGTTGACTTCCTCGAGCAAAGTTTAGAGCTTAATCCAAATGACCTTTATACCGCTACACTCTTGATCAGCGCTGAGTACAAGTCTTTTAAATCCATGCGTTCTTACTCTAAAAACAACAGATACTTTCAACTCGCCAAAAAGTTCAAGTCTCTGCGTGATTCGGTGCAATTCTATAATCTTGAAGCAATAATCTTAGCCGTTAACCCCATGTTCGACGTCCGTACAGACAGAACCAGAGTTGAGCAAAAGCTTATGACAGCCATGTTAAAGGATAAGAAAAACCCAACAACTCTTTTAAACTTAGCTGTTGTCTACGACATATATTTCAACAAAAAACGTAAAGCTCACGGGCTCTACGAACTTTACCTTGAAGCAGTTAAACTACTCCCTCCAGACAATACACAAGTTGACAAAGTTCAACGTCGTATGACGGTCCTGCAGACCGAACTATAGAATGGCCGGAATAGACGACGCTGTAATCCAACAAGTTAAAGATCGAGCTGATATACTCGATGTTATTGGCTCTGTCACACCAGTAAAAAAAGCTGGCCGAAACTACTTAGCACTCTGCCCTTTTCACAATGAAAAGACTCCTTCATTTAACGTCAATGCAGACAATCAGTTCTACCATTGCTTTGGCTGTGGAGCTAGTGGTGACGTTATTAGTTTTGTTAAAAACCATGAAAATGTAGACTTTGTTGATGCCGTGAAAATGCTTGCTGATCGCTATGGCATAGTTATTCAAGAAAGTAACAACTACAATCCTCAAGCCCAATCCGAAAAAGCTAGACTTTACGAGCTACACAAAGATGCCGCTGAATGGTTTGGAAAAAACCTCAAAAAGCCTGAAGCTATGCATGTTATGAGCTACCTCACAAACCGAGGCATAACATCTAGCGACATAGACACATTTCAGATAGGTTATGCTCCAGACTCATGGGATGCTTTTATATCATGGGCTCAAGGCAAAGGCTACAACATGGAAACGCTCATAAAATCTGGGTTAATCATTCACAATGAAGAGAAAAACTCACACTACGACCGCTTTCGAGATCGGGTCATGTTCTCCATTTGGAATGACGAAGGAAAAGTTATAGCTTTCAGTGGACGAGTTTTAGAAAAAGACTCCAAAGGCGCTAAGTACGTCAACAGCCCTGAAACACCTATTTTCTACAAAAGCTCAGTTCTCTATGGATTGCCAATGGCAAAAACTCATATAAGAGACAAAGGCACTGCCCTCCTCTGTGAAGGTCAATTAGATGTTATCGCCTGTCACCGTGCAGGACTAAAAAATGCCGTATCCTCTCAAGGTACTGCATTTACCGAAGATCACGCCAAGAAGCTAAAGCGCTATGCAGAAAGAATCGTTATAGCATACGACTCTGATAGTGCAGGTAAGGAAGCTGCATTTAAATGTCTACAGTACTTACTACCTACTGGCCTATCGACTTCAATCCTCAATTGGGGCGAAGGCGAAGACCCTGACAGTTTATATGCTGCGAAAGGCCCTGAAGCTTTAACAACTTGTTTAAGTTCAGCCCGAGACTCCTTCGAAGTTATGGTCGACCACTTATCGACTAAACACGACATCTACTCTCCTGAAGGAAAATCTAAGATCGCTCATAGAATGATCGAAGAAGTCTCGAGAATCCCTGACTCAATCAGAAGAAGTGACTACTGTCAAAATATCGCAGAACGCTTACAAGTTCCGCCTGATAGTATTTTTCGAGAGCTTAAAAAGTTTTATCGCAAATCATTCTCAAGAAATAATAAGTTTGAACAGCCTGCTCCGACTGAGTTCAACATGCCTGTCAACTTTGAACTCACCTTACAAAACAAAGCTGAACTACAACTTATCGAGCTCGTAACTTCTTTTGAAGATGTCGCCTATAAGCTTGTGGAAGAACTAGATTCTCAATACGTTTCAAACTCGGTAATAGGCGGATGTCTAAAAGAGATCTTAGACTTAACTCTAGCTGGTGACTGGTACTCTTCTAAAGACACGGTTCAAAATACTTATGCTCCTCAGCACCAAGAGATCGCTAAAGTTTTAGTTCAACCAGAGTACACAACTGATCTTGATAGAGACATCATCGATCGCGCTTACAAAGAGTGCCTGAAGACCATTATAAAAACGCCGCTGATAAATCGCCGAGATTTCATACTCCGCTCTTTAAAAGACCCCAATCAAGATGCATCTTCTCTTAAAGTAGAGTATCAACAGATAATGGCACAATTAAGAGAAATGAAATGAATTGGAAAAACAACAATGGCGACCAACCCGCGATTGTTTTGTTTGACGGTGACTGCAACTTCTGCAACAACTCAGTTAACTTCATAATTAAGCATGACCCAAAAGCTGTCTTTCACTTTTGTCCACAAGACTCGACGTCTGGCCAAGAAATAATAACAACTTATTTCCCCGAAAAAGTTCCAGACAGTCTTATTCTCGTTGCAGAAGGAGAAGTAAAGATAAAATCCAAAGCGGCTTTATCTATTGCCAAAAAACTGACCTTCCCTTGGAACATGGCAGGACTTTTTAGATTCTTACCAGCTTTCCTTTTAGACCCTATTTACGATATGGTTGCCAAAAATAGACATAAACTAGTCAAGAACAAATGCATGATTCCATCTGCAGATATCCGCGATCGATTCATCAGTTAAAAATATCATCTTGACTGAGTCAATACATGGACTTTATTAGCGCCATAAAATTGCAATGGAGTTTTCATGGAAGAAGAAGTACAATCTGCTAATAGCATACCTTGCCCGAACTGTGGGTTTGATATATTTACCGAAATCATCACAACTATTCGCAGTCAAGACACAGCTTTAGAAGAACTCTTCAATGGCGACTTAAACCGCTGTATTTGCGACCAGTGTGCAACAGATTTTATTTTTGAAACGCCACTAGTGTTCAAAAGCGATGATCTAGACTACTTCATCTACTACAACCAGTCTATCGAAAAGCTTGGCTGGGAAGTTGCTCAAGAGCAAATGCAAAAAGCTCTAGATGCTTCACTTGAAGGCATGGACATCCACGAAAGACCTGAGTGCCGACTAACTTTAAATAGAAATGACTTTATTGAAAAGATCGCCCTCCACTTAGCTGATCTTGATGACCGCATGGTTGAGTACCTCAAGTTTCATATCTTTTCCCAAGAAAAAGAGATAAACACAGCCAACCATATTCTTCTGTATGACTTCAGTCGCTCAGATAAAGAAATGATTGAGTTTAATGTTCTGGAAAAAGCCACAGGAAAGCTTTTACATAACACTCAAACTCGCATTGAGATGATCGAGCAACTAGAAGGCCTACTTTCAGCAGATGACTGTCCGATTGAACTCGATACTCTTTTCTCAGGGCTTTATGTTCAACTTGACCGGTTGACGAATAAATAATGGAAAAACTGTTTGCTGGTAGCGGCTTAGTAGCCATAATGCTATGTAGTCTTATCTACTGCTTTTTTGGCTACCGCTTCTTCAAACTTCTTCTTGGTCTTTCTGGAGCACTTATTTTTGCCTCGCTTTCATGGCTAGGCTTTCAAAAGTTCGCCCCCGAGATGCAAATGCCGGCCATTATCATCTCACTCATTTGTGGATTAATCGGTGCTTGGTTCTTTCATAAAGCTTTTAAAGTCGCCGCATTTATCTACGGCGCTGCAGCAGGAGTCACCTTATCTCCGGCAATCCGTCCATTTATAAACTCTCCAGAACCTTGGATTGAGTGGGCTTTGCCGATAGGCTGCGCCTTAGTTGGTGGCGTTCTTTTACTTATCTCTCGTCGGATTATCCTGATCATCATGACTGCAGCAAGCGGTGCTATTTATTTCACCATGTCCTTATTTACTTTCCTTATACAGATAAACGTATTTGAAAAAACTATCACTGAGTCGCCAAACACATTTCACTCGTCAATGTGGCTCTTATCCTTTTCACTTTGCTTTTTCTCTGGCTTATTTTGCCAATTTTCCGACAAAGAAGCTAAAAACTAATCCCGAACAAAATTCTGCCCTTGCAATCCTATGCCAGAGTTTGATAATAATTAAAATAAGAATTTTTAAGGAAGATTAAATGGCTCTAAAAGTTTATGAGTACAATCGTTGTGGCACTTGTCGAAATGCCCTCAAATTTTTGAATGCTAAAGATGTTAAGTTTGAAGCAGTTCCTATTCGAGAAACGCCACCAACAATGAATGAATTGAAATTTGTCCTAAGTAAAATTGGTGAGATCAAAAAACTTTTAAATACATCTGGCCAAGATTACCGAGCTCTTAACATGAAAGAAAAAGTCAAAGAGCTTTCTGATGACGAAATTTTAAAAATGCTCACAGAAAATGGCAACTTAATTAAACGTCCATTCGTAGTTGATGAAGATGCCGATCTAGCAACAACTGGCTTCAAAGCAGACATCTGGGAAGAAATCTTTAAATAAAGAGTTTATATGATTGTAGTTACAGGCGGTGCCGGCTTTATAGGCAGCTCAATTGTTTGGGCACTTAACCAACGCGGCAAAGAGAACATCCTCATTGTCGATCACCTTGGTAAAGATAACAACAAGTGGAAAAACCTTGCTCCACTTCGCTACCTAGAATATATGGAGAAAAACAGCTTTCTCGAGTGTATAGAAAGAGACTCTCTTCCTGACAACATCAGCTGTATCATGCATATGGGCGCTTGCTCGTCAACGACCGAGACAGACAACTCATACTTAGTCGAAAACAACTTTAAGTACTCACAAGCTATAGCTGGGTACTGCTTAGAAAAACATATAAGACTTATCTATGCTTCTAGTGCGGCTACATATGGCGCTGGAGAAGAAGGCTACCATGACGGCTACGATGAGATCGAGCGACTTCGCCCATTAAATATGTATGGTTACTCAAAGCAAATGTTCGACCTTTGGGCAAAGCGAAATGACGTCTTTGATGACATGGTAGGTCTTAAATTTTCAAATGTTTTTGGACCCAACGAGTGTCACAAAGGCTCGATGAAAAGTGTCGTCAATTCAGCCTATCATCAAATTAAAGAAACTGGTAAGGTCAAGCTCTTTAAGTCTCACCGAGACGAATACCAAGACGGCGAGCAAATGCGCGATTTTGTCTACATCAAAGATGTTATAAGTATCGTACTGCATTTCCTAGACCACCCAGAAATAAATGGGCTTTTCAACGCTGGTAGCGGAAAAGCACGCACCTGGAATGATCTTGCCAAGTCAGTTTTTAGAGCTTTAGGCCAAGCTCCCTCCATTGAGTACATCGACATGCCGGAGAGCTTAAGACCTAATTACCAATACTTTACTGAACTCGATATGGACAGTATAGTAAAAACAGGCTTTAAAGAAAAATTTAAAAGTTTAGAAAGAAATGTTGAAGACTATGTCCAAAACTACCTTTCGAAAAATAGACTATTGGGTGACGAAAACTTAGGGTAAAACGAACAAAGGGAATGGCATGAATAAGTTAAGGGCTGAAGACTTACTGACGCAAATAACCGGCAAAAGTTATGCCATTCTCGACGTCTCTCCAGTTTCTGGTGGAGACATCTCCAAAGTTTGGAAAATTGAAACTACGGAAGAAAAGCTTTTCCTTAAGAAAAACTCTCTAGACAATAAGCCTCTAACTAAAGCCGAGTGGCGAGGCTTAAAAGAACTGTCTCTTTGCAAAGACATAAAAACACCTCGGTGTTTTGGTGTACACGAAGAACAAGACTCCTGCTTTCTTTTACTCGAACACCTAGACTTTTATGATCATAACTCTGAAAGTATGGCGCAACTTGGTACAAAGTTAGCTAAAATGCATAAGATCACCGCGGCGAATTTTGGTTTCTTTGAAAACAACTACATCGGCGCCTCACCTCAAATAAATAATTGGTCTGAATCTTGGGTGAAATTTTTCATCAATTGTCGAATCATGCCTCAAGCTTATATGACCGGTGAACCATTTGTTGAAATAAAAGCTGAACACTTAGCTAAAAAGATCCCACACTTTTTTGAAAACTACCTCCCTATCCCATCTCTCCTTCATGGTGACCTCTGGTCTGGCAATACTGGCCGTTTATCAAATAATGAACCAGTCATTTACGATCCTGCAGTATATTATGGCGATAGAGAAACCGATATAGCCATGACCGAGATGTTCGGAGGTTTTACTACTGAATTTTATGATGCTTATAACAAAGAGTTCCCTCTAGATCCAGGCTATAAAAAACGCAAAAACCTTTACATACTTTACCATACTTTGAATCATCTAAACCTATTTGGCGATTCTTACCTCCCTCAAACTAAAGACCTCATAAACATCATCCTCTGCGGTTAAGGCATATTCTTTGCGTCTATTTAAATAAAAATAGGTAAAGAACTTTGACCTTTCGTGAGTTTAGAAAAGCATTTCGAAATAATGACAGTGAAGCTTTACTGTCTTTAAAAGAACTCTGCAAAAGAGGAGACTTTGATGAAGCTTTTAAGTTTTTTCAATTTATCTCAGATACACAAACTGTCGATTGTTCTGGAAAAAGCTCACATGCTGAGATAAGCCAACGCTTTGTTTCTGAAACAAAAAAAGCCATAACGTTAGACGCCTTAGACTACAAAACGAATCGGACTATCATCTTATCTAGAAACAACGCCGAAACAGCTTACAAAATAGCCAAAAGCATTGATAAGGTTCACTTTACCCCGATAGTCTTCTTTCTGAAAAACTCTCCTGAAAACAATCAAATGAAGGTAGAGTTAAACAAGCTCAATATTGCCTACAAAACAATTGAAACTAAAGCATGTTTTTCTGAACACATCCGAAACTTACATTTAAAAATATCGCTCCAAGAAGCTGCATACCTCATACCAGCCGGGAACGATGCCGATGTAGATATACTACTTATGACTTTTCTTCGTGGACTTAAAACTATTAGTAATGTTGATGAATTCCCAAGCTTTGATCTAAGCTCCTACAAACAGGGCTTTTGGAACGAAAATCAATCTACTCCGACTTTTCGAAGCTTATCTGTTTATCATGATTGGCAAATGACCACTATCCCTCAGGAAGTTTTAGACTATTGCTCTGAAAGCAAACCAGTCTGTCTCATAACAGAAAACCCTCTTGAGTGCTTCGAAGGACTAGCAGAAGATAAACTAATTCACTTTAGCTTTATCACGAATCATGAAGATCTTGAATCAATCATGATGAACTGCCGAGAAGTTTTAAGCCTTGATAATTTTTCAAAAGATCTTGAGCTTGCCAAAAAATACGGCTGTGACTTTTTTAGTTTCAGAAAAAACCGCAAGTATCTCTATGAATCCTATTCAAAGAATTTCGACAACCGACGAAAGCTTAAAACATTCATCAATGAAGTCACCAATAAGAAATCTACACAAAACTTAAAACTTCCAAGAATCGTTCATTTCCAACGCTACATATCTGCTCCAATCATAAAAGAAATAAGCAATGACATAAGCGCCGCTCTCAGAAGCTTGAGTGTAGACGTTCTAGACATAGATCTATCCAACTTACAGTCGGCTCTAGACACTAATCAAGGACATATCGCCGATGAGATAAAAGCTGACATCTTAAAAAAGATAAATGCCTTTAAACCCGATCAGGCTATTGGTTATAATAATTTTGGAATTTTACCCAGCGGCGATAGTCATCTCCTCGAAAAAATGGGCATCCCTTACAATGGCCTCTTTTTTGATAACCCTTTTTATTGTGAATCTCTATTAACTCACTGCAGAAATAAGGACCTAGTTAAAATATTTACTCTTGATAAGGACCTGTTAAGCCTTCTCAAAAGTGCAGGATTTAAAAATAGCTACTACTTCCCTATTGCCACTTCAGCCAATCAACGCTTGTACACTCCAAGTAAAAATGAGTTGAATTCAAACATCCTATTTACTGCAACTGTAAAACCATGGCTCGAAAAAGGTGACCTCGCAAAGTCCTGCCAAAATACCGAGGATCAAGATTTTGTAAAATCGAGCTTCGATAAAATTCTAAATGGCCAAATCGACTTCAAAACTCTCTTGGAAGAGTTTCAAAAAACACAGCCAAACTATCCAGAGGACTTTCCAAGCTTTATCGAAACATGGTTTAAACTTGACAATCAATGCACATCCAGGTTGCGCTTGAAGTTAATTAATAGTCTAGAGGAATTTCCGATTAATATTTATGGTGGCGACAATTGGGAAAAATACAGTATTCCCAAACTTCACAACTATCGAGGTTACTTGAACTACAAAGACCTCCCTAGTATCGCCAGGTCATCCGCATTAACACTTTGTATTTCTCCAGTAAATATTCAAAATGGTATTCAACAAAGAATTCTTGATTGCGGAGCTATGAACGCACCTATTTTAGCTGATTATCGAAACGTTCTAGAAGAGCACTTTGAGCTCGATAAAGAACTCTTTGTTTATAGAGACTTTGACGAACTGAAAGACAAAGTCGACTTTCTCTTCAAAAACCCACATGCCAAAGAACGGTCTATAAAGTCACTTCACCAAAGAGTATTAAAAGAACATACTTGGGCTGTCAGAATGAGTCAGTTCCTAACCATGCTCTAAATCCCGCCTTAAAAGCAACAAAGCTTACATGATTCATATATTTAGAATTGGCTCTACGCAAGTTTTGAAGTATCTTAGCAAAATCATTACAGCAAGCTGTTTGCTGAACTTACTTTTTATACTTAAAGGCAATAAGGACTTAGAATGAAATACTACACTAAAGAACACGAATGGATTGAACTAAATGGCGATGTAGCAACTGTTGGCATCTCTGTACACGCAGCTGATGAACTTGGCGATATCACTTTTGTTGAGCTTCCTGAAGGTGACGCTGCTTTTACAAAAGGTGCTGTTTTTTCTGTAGTTGAGTCTGTTAAAGCTGCTTCTGACATATACAGCCCAGTCAATGGTACTGTTACTGAAATTAACGAAGAACTTGAAGATTCTCCTGAGCTAGTAAATGAAAGCGCAGAAGATAAAGGTTGGATCTGTAAATTTAGCGGTGTTGCTGAGTCTGACGTTGCTGGTTACATGACTGCTGAGCAATACAAAGCTTTCCTTGCCGGATAATGAGTATATCACCAAAAGAGTACAAAGAACGTCGTCAAAAGATCTTAACGCATCTTAATAATGACGTCCTCATCATCTTCAGTAATTTTGAACATCAAAAAAATAGCGATGTCAACTTTGACTTCCGCCAAGACTCTTCTTTTGAGTACTTAACGGGATTCCCCGAAGCTGATTCTCTTTTGGTTCTCGATCCATTAGGCAAAGATAAATTCCTACTTTTTGTACGCCCTAAAGATCGTACTCGCGAAATATGGGATGGTTTTAGATACGGTCCTTCTGGTGCAATAAAGACTTTCCATGCTGATGCAGCCTGGAACAACTCCGAGCTCTCTACCGAACTTAAAAAAGTTATTTCCTGTAGAAATGTTCAGTTAGTCTCTAAAAAAGGCCACCCTTTAAATGACGAGGTAAACACTCTCGTCAGCCAGGTAGCTAAAAATACTTCACCAACAACAGCCTTTACTGAAATTCATCGCTTGCGACTGATTAAAAGTAAAGCTGAACTAGACCTTATGCGCAAAGCGGCAGATATAAGTGCTGCTGGTCACAATAAAATCATGAAAGAAGCACCTCAACTTTCAAGCGAAAGTAAATTGGAGGCAACCTTCTTATACTCATGTATGATGGCCGATGCTAAGGATCAAGCTTACCCACCAATTGTTGCCGGTGGTAAAAACGCAACCTGTCTTCATTACAATCAAAACAATCAGCCGACTAATCCCGAAGACATCGTATTAGTTGATGCAGGTTGTAGCTGGCAAAACTATGCTTCAGACATCACTCGTTGTTTTCCTGTATCTGGTAAATTTACAGAAGAGCAGAAAGCTATCTACGCAGCAGTCTTAAAAGCACAAAAAGCTTGTGTTGATTCAGTCAAACCAGGAACAAGTATGAAAGAGATTCATATGCTTGCCTGTGAGATTATGACTAAAGAACTTATCTCTTTAGGCTTAATCAAAGAATCGTTTGAAGATGCTATGAACAATCGAAGCTTCTTCGAGTTCTTCCCTCATAACATTGGTCACCATCTTGGTCTTGATGTCCATGACTGTGATGGACTCAGCCCAGAAGAAAGAGGCCGCTCTGACAAGTTTAAACTTCAAGCTGGCATGGTTGTCACAATTGAACCTGGTATCTATATACAACCTGACAACGACAAGGTTGATCCAAAATGGAAAGGTATAGGTATTCGCATCGAAGATGATGTTCTAGTGACTGAAAGTGGTCACGAAAACCTTACAGCCAAAGCTCTTAAAGAAATATCTGACATAGAACAATAATTCTCTCTGTAATCGTTGCACTTGATTAAAAAAACTAGTATCATATTTGATACTAGTAAGTTTTATTGGATCTTATGTCGCAAAGTCAACTACACAGAACCTTTCAGATTTTAAATATCATTGCCGAGAATAATGACGGTATATCTTATACTGACATCAATCTTAAAAGCAAAGATATTGCCATCGCGACTATGGCAAGATTATTAAAATCTATGATCAATGAAACTCTGATTCAAAAAGATAAAAACGGCTTATATTTTCTCGGGCCTGCAGCTATACAATTTGCTCATAAAGCCGTGACTTCCGGCTCTATAATCGAAGAAATACGTCCATTCATCAATAAACTTGCACAAGACACAAATCAGTCAGGTGCCTATTTCGAATGGGATGGTGATAACATCAAAACTGTCTGTAAAAAAGATATACCCGGCTCCATCTACTACCGCAAAGAAGGCTCTAGAAACGATCGAGTCGCAACTCACCCTGCATCCTTAGTCATCTTGGCTTATAGCCACAACAGCTTGGTAGACTTTATTTGTGAAAACTTTATTCCAGAAGAAAAGTTAAAAGAGTTTCATAAACATATAGACGACATCCGTAAAACAGGTTTTTTTGCAGGTCCAGACCCCGGTTACCAATGCAGTCGAGTCGCTTTTCCTGTCATTGTTTCTGGTCGCCTTTTTGGATGTGTAAGTGTTTGCTCCTTAGAGCTGAATCTTAGTGAAGAGACTTTATCAAAATATACGTTTGCAGTAGAGGACTGTGCTCAAAAAATTGCTAAAAATCTAGTAAATCAAAAATAGGCAGCTCTCATACTAACACATGAGATTTCAGCCAATATCTATACATCAAATGCGTTAAAACCAGGCACTTCCAATTCTTTATCTAGAAGCCTTCCGTACAAAGTGCCGCCTATCATTCTAGCTTTTCTTTTTAGGTTCGTTAGTTCTTTACCCTCGTAAAAGTCTTTAGCGATCTTCTCAAAGATCTCCAACCAACGAACAAACTGCTCTTCAGTAAATTGACTACTCGAGTGTAACCTTTTATGAACTTCCAAAGGATTACCTTTGTACAAGCCCGGATCATATAAGTGACTCCGCCAAAATATTTCTATTTTGCGAATATGTTTATCCCAATTTGAGATTGCTCCATTGAAAGTATCTTTCAATAACTCATCCTCTCTAACACACTCATAAAACTTTTCTAGAAATGACTTTAGTAATTCATTTACTTCTTTAGACACAATTACTCACTTTTTTCAAAATAGGCCGGGCAATAATCTAGACAGCGGTAGTAAAGGTTCAAAGCTAAATGAGAGAATTATGAATAGAAGACACTTTTTAAAGATTTCTGGACTTACTGCATCAAGCTCAATCTTTGCACATGAAAATAATAAAAAATCTCCAATAACGAACTCTTCTCTATCCAATCCTGAAATAATTGGTCACGGTAGCCATAAGTATAAGGTCATATCTGACTGGGGAGCCTTAGACAAGGACAAATACCCAATCATCAACTGTCATGCCATGGCACAAACAAAAGATGGAAACTTCCATGCGCTTTGCGATGGTATTCGGAACAATTTCTTAGTCTATAACAAGGACGGGAAACTACTAAAAGCATGGGGTACAGAATACGCTGGAGCTCACGGACTTGAACTGTTTGAAGAAGATGGCAAAGAGTATTTCATCTTAGTCGATGGAGGTTGGGCGGTAAGAAATGATAGTGGTAAAGCTACACGAGAATCCGGGAAAGTTGTTAAAATCACTACTGATGGAAAACTTGTCTTTGCTATCGGACACCCACTCACTGTCGGGGCTTATACACCCAAGATGAGATTTCAGCCTTGTGATGCCGCTGTTGCTCCCAACGGCGATATTTACATCTCTGATGGCTACGGATCTAACTGGGTTTTACAGTACAATAAACACGGCCAATTTATCCGTAAGTTTGCCGGACCGACCGATCCAAATACTGAAGCGAGGCTTAAAGGTGCTCACGGTGTATCAATCGACCTTAGAGATAAATCACAACCAAAGCTCGCTGTAAGCTCTAGATCTGAAAGTAAGATCAAGTTCTATACTTTGGATGGTAAATATCTCGAGACCATAAACCTCCCTGGTGCATTTGCTGGCCAACTCGCGTTTCGTGGCGATTATGGTTTTACTGGAGTTTGCTGGTCAAGAGAAAACGGAACAGGTAAAAGACTTCCAAACTCTGGCTTTGTTACAATTATAAATAAAGAAAATAAAGTCATTTCAAATCCAGGTGGAAGCCAACCAGAATATGATGGTGAAGTACTTAAACCTCTTCATCAAACCACCCAAACTTTTATGCATGTTCACGATCTATGCATCGACAAAGATCAAAATATTTATGTACTGCAATGGAATGCTAAAGGTTCTTACCCCATCAAACTAGAAAAAATTTAATCTTATACCTCCGGTTCTGCCGGAGGTTTTTAAAATAAATAATCATTGAAGATTCTATAATCTAGCATAAATACCGGCAAAACAGGACTCTGATAGGCCATACTACCAAAATGACCCCAGTGAGTCAATCACCACATCTGTATAGATAAATTAACAATCCAAGTACATATGTTAAAAATTGGCACTACAGGATATTTAGTGTGATTTTGATCTTTTTCATTTGAACGATTATGTTTCTTTCTAAAAAGGCCTTATGGATTCTAGTGTGCTTTATAGTCAAATTCTTGGCATCAACTCACCATGGGTTGTTGATGATGTAA
>JAJPOQ010000094.1 GCA_021232515.1 Lentisphaeraceae bacterium | reverse complement strand
AAGGTCAAGAGCTAGTCGAAGAAGCAGCAACTCGTGATAAAATGCACTACATCTCTCATCGCTGGTTAGGCGGAACTCTTACAAACTTGGAAACTATCCGTAAGAGTATCTCTAAACTTGGTAAACTCCAAAAGATGGAAGAAGACGGCACATTTGACAAAATGAAGAAGAAAGAATCTTCTCGCCAACGCCGTGAAATGAACAAACTAGATAGACAGCTTTGCGGTATCATCCACATGAAGAAACTTCCTTCTGTGATGGTCGTACTAGATATAGTCAAAGAACATATCGCTGTTAAAGAAGCACAAATCCTCGGTATTCCTGTTGTTGCTCTTATTGACAGTAACTGCGATCCTGACCTTGTCGAATATGGGGTTCCTGGTAATGATGACGCTGTTCGTTCTCTTAAAATAATCATGGAGCAATTCTCTGCGGCAATCCACGCTGGTAAAGGCATCGCTGATCAAAAGGCTGCTGAAAAAGCTAAGGAAGATGCAGAAAAGAAAGCTGCTCGTCAAAAAGAGAAAGTTGAAAAAGCTAAAGCTGCTGCTGAAAAAGCTAAAGCTGCGAAAGAAGCTTCTGCTAAGAAAGATGAGCCTAAAGCTGAAAAAGCTCCTGCTAAAAAAGCTCCTGCAAAGAAAGCTCCTGCAAAGAAAGCTCCTGCAAAGAAAGAAGAAGCTACTGAAGCTAAAGCTGAAAAAGCTCCTGCTAAAAAAGCTCCTGCTAAAAAAGCTCCTGCTAAGAAAGCTCCTGCTAAGAAAGAAGAGCCTAAAGCAGAATAATCACATTTTAACGGTGCCGGTTCTCGGCACCATTTAATAAATCAAACGGGAAATTCAAATGGCTAATTTTTCTGCGAAAGACATCAAAAGACTTCGCGATACTACTCAGTGTGGTATGCTCGATTGTAAAAAAGCCCTTTTAGAAACTGAAGGCAACTTCGACGAAGCTGTAGCTCTTCTTAGAAAGAAAGCTGGCGCAAAAGCTGACAAAAAAGCTGGGCGTGAAGTTAACGAAGGTTTAACTGCATCTGTAATCAACGGTAACGTTGGTGCTTTGGTTCAAGTTGCTTGCGAAACTGACTTTGTTGCTAAAACAGATCGCTTCCAAGACTTCGTAAATGAACTAGTTGCACGTATTGCTGAAAGATCTGACGAAGGCGACGTAACAGAAGCTGTTGCTGCTGACGAAGCTGAAGTTCTTAAAGGTCTAATCGGTACAATCGGCGAAAACATGAAAATTGTTAAAGCTTACCGTTGGGAATCTTCTGGTTCTGTATTTAGCTACCTTCACGCTGGTGGCAAAATCGGTGTTATGATTGATGCTGAAGGCGAATTTGACGAAGCTCTATTGAAAGACACTTGTATGCACATCGCTGCAATGAGTCCTTCTTATATCGCTCCTGAAGACGTACCGGCTGATGATGTTGCTACAGAGAAAGGTCTTGCTGCTGAAAAGCACCAAGGTAAACCTGAAAACATCATTGAAAAAATCCTTACTGGTCACATCAACAAGTGGTACACAGACATTTGCTTAACTAAGCAAAGCTGGTTCAAAGACGACAAAGCGACTCTTGAACAAATCGCTCCGAAGATGAAGATCAAACGTTTTGCCCGATTACAGGCAGGATAATTCATTTCTTTTAAATCCGGTTTTCGAACCGGATTTTTTTTTGTCTAAAAATATTGAGTATTATATATGAGCCAAACTCCAGTCTATAAAAGAATACTACTTAAACTCAGTGGTGAAGCACTTAAGGGAAATGACAACAGTATCAGCCCTGAGATAGTCCACCAAATGGCAGAAAATATCAAACAAATCACCGACAAAGGCATAGAGGTAGCTCTAGTCATTGGCGGAGGAAACATTTTCAGAGGTCTTTCTGCTAGCCGTAAAGGCATGGACAGAACGACTGCGGACTACATGGGAATGATGGCCACTTGCATAAACGCTCTTGCTCTACAAGACGGTCTTGAAAGCATCGGCATCCCTACTCGCGTACAGTCTGCTATAACTATGCAACAAGTTGCTGAGCCGTACATTCGCCGCAAAGCAGTTCGTCACTTAGAAAAAGGCCGCGTTGTTATATTTGCTGCAGGTACAGGAAGTCCTTACTTCTCAACAGATACAACAGCTGCACTTAGAGCTAACGAGATAGACGCTGACGTCGTTCTTAAAGCTACTAAAGTCGACGGCATCTACGATAAAGACCCTATGAAGTTTGACGACGCTGTTAAGTTTGAAACTATCAGCTATATCGATGCACTTCAAAAACAACTTGAAGTCATGGACTCAACGGCATTTTCACTTTGCATGGACAATCAAATTCCAATTATCGTATTCAACTTCTTTGAAGAAGGTGCACTAGAAAAAGTTATCAACGGTGACGCATCTGCTGCAACAATCGTTAAGTAACCGCACTTAATACATTCACAAAAAAGCCTGAACCGATGATCGGTTCAGGCTTTTTTATTTAAATCTCAGAAAGACTTACTGATCTTTATTCTTTAATTGTGGGAAAAGAATAATGTCACGGATAGTCGGAGCACCTGTAAGTAGCATACAAAGTCTATCTACACCAAGTCCAAGTCCACCTGCTGGCGGCATACCATGCTCAAGTGCATCGAGGAACTGCTCATCGATCTTACCACTCTCTTCTTCTTCTGTACCAAGAGTACGCTTCAACTGCTCTTCTAGCCTTAAACGCTGATCGATTGGATCATTTAGCTCGGTATAACCAGGGCTTATCTCTTTGCCATCAATAACAAGTTCATATACATCAACTAAAGCGGCGTCATCCGTGCAACGCTTAGCTAGTGGAACTAACTCTCTTGGAAGGCGAGTAACAAATGTAGGCTGAATAAGAGTCGGCTCGATAAGGTCGTAAACTTCCTGACCGATCTGAACTTCATCCATAGAATCGTCAGCATGAGCACCAAGTTCTTGTGCTTTCTTGATCATTTCTTCTTTCGAAAGCTCAAACCAGTTATCACCAGCTTTTTCTTTAAGAAGAGTGCTGTACTCAACACGACGCCATGGAGACTCAAAGTCTAGAGTCTTTTCATCGCTATGCTTTATGTGCAATGAACCTCTAACAGTCTGAGCACAGTGGCGAATCATACCTTCAATCAAGTCCATCATAGTCTGACAGTCGCCAAATGCCTGATAAACTTCAAGAGCTGTAAATTCTGGATTGTGCTGTTTAGAGACACCTTCATTTCTGAAGTTTCTATTCAATTCAAAAACTTTCTCAAAACCACCAACTAGCAACTGTTTTAAGTAAAGCTCAGTCGCAATACGCATGTACATCTTTTGGTCGAGAGCATTGTAGTGAGTCGTAAATGGACGCGCGGCAGCACCACCAGCAATTGGGTGCATCATCGGCGTTTCAACTTCCATATAACCTTTATCTTCAAGGAATCGACGGATCTCACGAATGATCGCTGAACGTTGACGGAAGATTTCACGACTTTCTTCGTTACTGATCAAGTCTAGGTATCTGTTTCTATAACGAATCTCGATATCTTTCAGACCATTCCATTTTTCAGGCATAGGTTTAAGAGACTTAGATAACATCTTGAATTCGAATTCGCGAACAGTTATTTCACCCTTCTTCGTACGGAAAAGCTTACCAGTAACTCCAATGATGTCACCGATATCAACTTTTCTAAAAAGTTTAAATTGTTCTTCACCAAGAGCATTCTTTTGACCAAATAATTGAATCGTCCCAGATGGATCCTGAATTGTTACAAAAACAACCTTACCCATGTCTCTTGAAGTCAAAACACGACCAGCAACTACAGCAGGCTGATCTTCTTCACATTCGTCTTTAAAATTTGCTTTAAGCTCTGCTGACGGTACAGCTTCGTCAAATCTTGAACCGTAAGGGTCTATTCCGTTCTCTCTCCACATGTCGACGCGGTTGCGACGATTCACCAATTCATTGGTTGAATTCTGTTCTAAATCACTCATTCTGAAGACTCATTAAAAATTAAAAAAATTCGTTCATTTACTTACCCACCAAAGATAACTCTAAAAGTACTTTATAAAAGTCTGAAAACTTAAGTTCTCAAAAGGTAAAAAAATCATCTTCTAGAAGAGCTTTTTCGAGAGACTGTTTCTCTTGTTTTTACACCGCTTTAAGCTATTATGTGACAAACTGCCCAAACTAAGGACTTTTGAATGAGTGACTGTATTTTTTGTAAAATTGTTAATGATGAGATTCCCGCTAAAAAGCTTTATAAAGATGAACATGTCATCGCCTTTCTAGATATTGCCCCTATCACCAAAGGCCACACTCTAGTTATTCCTAAAGTTCACCAAGAAAGTATCAGTGCTGTTCCTGCCGAGTATCAACAAAAAATGATGCACGTCAGTTCGCAAATTGGCAAAGCTTTTGTTCGTACTGGAGAGTATGACGGTTTTAACCTTCACCTCAACAATGGTCAGTGCGCTGGTCAAGTTGTTCCACATGCTCACATGCATGTAGTTCCACGTATAGGGACTGATGGATTTCACTGGAACTGGCGTAACCTTTCATACGAAGAGAATGAAGCTGATGAGATAATCGCCAAGTTTAATGAAAAATTTTCGATCTAATGCATCCTGACGAACTCAAAAAAGCCGTCGAAGAAATACTTCAACGAGATAAACGCTTTTGTGAAGACGCTTACTTCTTCATGAATGAAGCTGTTCTTTTCTCCGCCGA
This sequence comes from Lentisphaeraceae bacterium, assembly GCA_021232515.1. Lineage (GTDB taxonomy): Bacteria > Verrucomicrobiota > Lentisphaeria > Lentisphaerales > Lentisphaeraceae > JAKVBD01. The sequence goes on along the minus strand of JAJPOQ010000094.1, from coordinate 24,875 downwards.
GTATTTCTCAAAACCCGAGTTTGGTAACGGCAGACACTTAAGTGGCCCTGAACTTCTGGACGGCATAAGAGAATTTACTCTTTCCGAATTTGGCACTATGTCATTTTCTGTACTTAGACGCTGGGGTGTTCAAACGACTTTAGACATAGGCCACATCATCTTCAATTTGATCGATGCTCGTATCCTTTCAGCCTCTCCAGAAGACAAACTTGGGGACTTCAATGAGGTCTACGATTTCCATTCTGCATTCGTAAAACCATTTGAGCCTGAAAACGAAAATCCTGCCCCATTAAAAAAAATCGATTTAATTTAAAAAAATGTCTCATTTTTGCGTTGACGAATAGTTATGGCGGTCTACTATTATGCCACCTTTTGGAGGCCGGCGTAGCTCAGTGGTAGAGCAGCTCACTTGTAATGAGCAGGTCAACGGTTCAAGTCCGTTCGCCGGCTCTTTTTTTTGCCCCCACCCAAATAAGCACTTCACCAACAAATAGACTTCTCTTTTCTCACTTTTTATTTACAAAAAAATCTACAGTGCATGTGAGGGCTGAAGGTATCTAAGGTCTCTTAATTTCACCAAAAGCAAATTTTCGCCAAATACTTATAAACTTAGTCTCATACGAAAACACTTTTAGATTGATTATTTCTACTCGATTAGTCAAAGTTAATTGATAAGTCAGCTAAAGCTAACTTATCAAAATAACTCTAAGCTAAAACTAGTAATTCTTCTCTCACAAGTTTCACGGCTGTAACCATATTCTCTAAAGCCAGTTTTGTTTCTGGCCAATCACGAGTCTTTAGACCACAGTCTGGATTTACCCAAACTCTTTCGATGTCGATATACTTACAAGCGGCACGTATATTTTCAGAGATTTCGTCCACACTAGGAACTCGCGGTGAATGTATATCATAAACACCAGGACCTATCTCATTTGGATAACGGAATCTTTCAAAAACCTCTAATAAACTTTGCTGAGAACGAGAAGTTTCAACAGATATAACATCGGCATCCAAAGCCGCTATTGCATCAATTATTTCATTAAAATCCGAGTAACACATATGAGTATGTATTTGTGTAGAACTCTTAACTGCAGCAGTACTTAAGCGAAATGAATCCACCGCCCACTTTAGATAAGATTCCTTTTGAGAATTTTTAAGTGGCAACGCTTCTCGTATCGCTGGTTCATCGACTTGAATCATCGCTATACCCGCTTCTTCTAAATCTAAAACCTCTTCTCTCAAGGCTAAACCTATTTGAAGAGCTACGTCTTTGGAGCCTAAATCATCTCTAACGAAACTCCACTTGAGCATAGTGATCGGCCCAGTGAGCATTCCTTTCATTGGCTTAGTATCGGCAAACTGCTGAGCTATTTGTGACCACGTTACTGTCATGGCCTGCTTGCGTGAAACATCTCCATATATAATCGGCGGTTTAACACATCTACTGCCATAACTTTGCACCCAAGCATTTTCTGTAAAAACATAACCGTTTAAAAATTCGCCAAAGTACTCGACCATGTCATTTCGCTCTGGTTCGCCATGTACCAAGACATCCAGACCTATCTCTTTCTGAAGCTCAACTGTCTGCTTAACTTCATTTACCAAAAAATCTACATACTGTTCTTGTTTAAGATTGCCCTTTTTATAACTCGCTCGTTGAGCTCTTACTTCTTTTGTCTGAGGAAATGAGCCAATAGTTGTTGTCGGTAGCAATGGAAGCTTAAACTTCTCTTTCTGCTGCACCGATCTACTCGAGTAAGCTTCACTTCTAATAAAATCTGTAGGTAACAAGCTTACTACTCTAGCTCTAACTTTTTCATCAACGACACTCTTATGCTGTAAGCGAGATTTCAAAATCTGCTGATTTTCAAATAAGATATGATCGTTACCCAACTTACCCGTTAGTAACTTTTTTAGATCTTTTAATTCATCTACTTTTTCTTCCGCAAACGCCAACCAAGACTTTATTTCTGGATCCAGTTTAGATTCTGAAACCAAAGTCTGTGGTGAATGAAGAAGAGAACAGCTTGGTGCTAGCCAAAGGTTTCCAAGCAAGCCTTTCACCGGCTTTACTAAATCAATGATTTTTTGATAATCACTACGCCAAACATTTCGACCGTCTACTACTCCTAAGGATAACACGGCTCCTTGAGGCAACTTATTGACTGCCTCTCCAACTTCACCAACACCTTCAACTGCATCTATGTGGTAACCATCTACAGGAAGGTTGAAGAATAGCTCCAAGTTTTCACCAAGCTCACCAAAGTAATTTGTTAGAAGCTTTTTAGGCCCCTTATCTCTTAAGTAGACATAGCTGTGGCTAAGTGCTCGCTTCTGTTCATTACTTAAGTCTGTGCTAAATATAGGCTCATCAATCTGAACCCACTCTGCGCCCAAATCAGCCAGCTTCTCTAGTATCTCCGCATATACTGGCAACAGCTGTAACAAATGCGCCAACGCATCATACTTGCCCTGCTGAGATGCAAGTGTGAGATAAGTCACCGGGCCAATTATTACTGGGCGAGCTTTACTACTTTCAGCTTCCAGATATTCATCGAAGACCTTAGTGGAAGATAACTTAAATTCAGTTTGTTCATTAACCTCTGGGACGATGTAGTGATAGTTCGTATCAAACCACTTGGTCATCTCTGACGCACAGCTACAAGAACTGCCACGTGCTACTGAGAAATACTGATCCAGCCCGCTTTTCTCAATTACTCTTTCAGGAATAACACCAAGTAAAAAACTCATATCTAGAACTTGATCATAAAAGCTAAAGTCATTTACAGCATAAAAGTCTAGATCCTGTTGAAGCTTGCGATTTTTCTTTCGTATATCCTTTCCAGTCGCAATAAGATCTTCTTGAGTTACAAGCTTTTTCCAATAACCCTCTTGAGCCTTTTTAAGCTCTCTATTTGCTCCGATTCTTGGAAACCCGAGACTGTGTATTTTTATAGAATCCATTTTCTACCTTAAGTATAAGTTACAATGAACTCTGGGAGCCTATTGATTGATGACGTTACGCGAGTCGATTCAATCGGGAAGATCTGGCTTATGCTATTTGCATTTACAGTTGCGCGTCAGCTCAGGACTCTCACCTGATTCCACCCAGAGATTAAATATTCATTAATTCGAATTAATGAATATTTGAAATAAATACACTGCTGGAACATCTTTTCAAACCCAAAAAAGAGCTTTGATACAAAATAGAAATTTTATATAAATTGTAAGTTTTGTGATTTAGATGTCTTAATAGTTGAAAAGATTTTCAAAAAAGGTGTGTATGAAATCTCTAATAATACTAATTCTTTTGAGTGCTCAACTACTCTCTAAAGATAAATTAAATGTACTATTCATTGCTTCTGACGACCTCAGGCCCGATCTCGGTTGTTATGGAAATACTATTGTCCATTCGCCAAATATTGATCGACTTGCATCTGAAAGTGTCGTCTTTAATAAGGCCTATTGTCAGCAAGCTGTCTGTGCCCCCTCTCGCGCTAGTATCATGAGTGGTTGCCGTCCAGACACCACCAAGGTATATGACTTGTCGACTCCATTGAGAAGTACTCTTCCAAACGTATTAACTCTGCCACAGTTTTATAAGCAACAGGGATACGAGACTATTTCAGTTGGTAAGATTTATCACCATAATAATGAAGATAAAAATTCTTGGACTCAACCAAGTTGGAAAGGCCCAAAAGGTGACTGGCGAAACTACCTAAATCCAAAGTATAAGCATGTTTATTATCCTACTCCAGCTCCTGCTTGGGAAAGCCAAGATGTAGATGACTCTGCTTATAAAGATGGACAAGTCGTCGACCGAGCCATACAACACCTTGATCAACTCAAGAGCTCTGATAAAAACTTCTTCTTAGCCGTTGGCTTAGTTAAACCTCACCTACCTTTTAATGCACCCAAAAAGTATTGGGATCTCTATAAAGAAAACTTTTACAACCCTGCTAGAAGAGAATGGCCTCAAGACACTCCTAAAATCGCCAAAATGGGCTGGCATGAGCTACGTGCTTATACTGACATTCCCAAAGACCCATACTCCGGTAAAAGATTATCTAAAGCACAAGATCTAAAACTACGACAAGGATACTATGCCTGCATTTCATATATCGATGCACTCATCGGTAAACTGATCAATAAACTACAAGAAACAGGCTTAGATAAAAATACTGTGATCGTCCTTTGGGGAGACCACGGCTTTAAACTTGGTGACTACGGTGCTTGGTGCAAACACTCGAATTTTGAAATCGATACAAGAGTTCCACTCATCATTAAAGCACCTGGAATTAAGCACCTTAAAACAGACTCGCTTGCTGAACTGGTCGATGTTTACCCTACTCTCGCCAGCTTGACTGGCCATAAAGTCCCTCAACACTGTGAAGGAAGCGACCTCTCTAAAGTTATGAGCGGACAACACAAAGGAAAAAAAGCTGCCTTTAGCCAATACCCTAGAGGGAAAAATATGGGTTATACCGTCACCGATGGTAAATGGCGCTACACCGAATGGTATAACACAAGCAGCACTCTTGTTGGTCGTGAATTATTCGATCACTCTCAAGGTTCCATTGCTGAAGCTAACTTAGCTCACAAGCCCGAGTTTAGAAAGATCCGTGATCAACTCACAAAGACTCTAAATAAAGGTCAGGGGTGGAAGGAAGTGAAACTCGCCATGATAAATAATTGATTATATCAATTTAAAATAAAAATTTTATTGATTTAACAAATCAAAACATCTGACTTATTATTCATATTAACAACAAAGAGTTAAATATGAAAAATAACAAAGATACTTTTAGAAACCTATCATCAGCAATTGCTGCGATTACTTGGGGGCTTTGGACATATTATGCGAATCGCAATACAGCACCAAGTCCCATCATTTCTTCGGTAGCCCAGGCTACCCTTAGTTTTGTAATGACAATGCTCTCTGTAGAGACTTTAAGCTTTCTACAAAATAACTTCACAAATTATAAATCTAAAATCCTCACCCCATCATTAATGCTTCTTGGAAGTTCTTTTTTAATTTCTATTTCAATCCACTCGATTTTAAAAACTGAGAATATAATCACAACAATATTACCAAATTTATTAGTTGGATTTATCTTCAGTCTCATTACCTGTTCACATCTAAATAAGATAACTTGCAAGGGAGCAACAAATGGGCACAGATGAAAACAGACGACCTTTAAAAGTTCGTGCTGCAAAACTACCAACAAAAATAGCAAAATTTCTAAGTAGAAAAAGCATAACTCCAAACCAAATATCTATTCTTAGTATTTTCTTTGCTATTGGTGCTGCGGTTTGCTTAGTAGCTATACCACATACTCAAATCAACTCTATATACCTATGTTTAGCTGCTGCAGCTCTTATACAAGGTAGACTATTGTGCAATTTATTTGACGGTATGGTCGCAATTGAAGGTGGGAAAAAGACTTTATCAGGAGAGCTTTTCAATGATATTCCTGATAGAATTGCAGATCCTTTAATACTCATAGCTCTCGGCTACAGCACTACGTTCCTACCCTACTCTTCAACACTTGGCTGGTGCGCTGCTTTACTTGCCGTGTTAACTGCTTATATCCGTACTTTAGCTTGTTCTGCTGGTGCTCCTGCAAACTTTGGCGGTCCTATGGCAAAACAACATCGAATGGCGATAACCACCTTAGCTTGTTTAATCACTCCATTCGAAACATTTTTCGCCAACGAAGGCTTCATATTCACAGTTACACTTTTTGTGATAATCATTGGCTGCGTCATTACAGTTATTCGTCGCACTAGATCTGCCTATAAATTCTTAGAAGGGAAGTAAAATGTTAATTATTCCCGCAAACTCAAAGTTTGTTATGCTCTGCATAGCTATCTCACTTATTTCAGCAACAGTCATTCGTCTTGCTCTGCAAAAGAAAAACCCTCAAAAAGACTACACTGAACTAAGACAACGAATCCAAAGTTGGTGGTGGATGGTTGGACTCCTTTTTGGAGTTCTTATAATTGGAGTTAGTACAACAATTGCATTTATTGGCTTCTTAAGTTTTCTCGCCCTGAAAGAGTTTCTTTCAATTACGCCCACGCGACAAATAGATCGCCGAGCTATATTCTGGTTATATTTGTCCATACCATTTCAGTATTACTGGATCAGTATTGGTTGGTATGGAATGTTCATCATCTTTATCCCGGTTTACATTTTCCTTATCGTTCCAATTCGTATGGTTATGCTAGGACAAACAGAAGGGTTTATAAAATCTGCAGGTACTTTACATTTCGCTGCCATGCTCACGATTTTCTGCATAAGCCATCTTGCTTACTTACTTGTTTTACCAACGACACATGTGGAAGCTGGAAGTATAGGTCTCGTCTTATGCCTTCTCATACTGACGCAATTTAATGATGTCGCTCAATACATATGGGGAAAACTATTTGGCAAGCATAAAATAATCCCAAAGATCAGTCCAAATAAAACAACTGAGGGCTTTCTTGGTGGGCTTATCACAATAGTTTCTGTATCATACTTTCTTGGGCCTTACCTCACTTCATTATCTTCCATTTCTGCAGCTATTGCTGGTGGATTAATCAGCGTCTCTGGATTCTTCGGTGACCTTGTCATTTCTTCCGTCAAACGTGATTTAGAGATAAAAGATACAGGTAATCTTATACCAGGACATGGAGGTATTTTAGATAGACTCGATAGCTTAATTTTTACAGCTCCTGTATTTTTCCATTACATTTATTATTTGGAGTTTTAAGATGAATAAATTTCTCCAAATACTATTCTTCGTAACTGTTATTAAACCATTAACATTTATCATTCTTGGCTTAAACATTCGAGGTAAATCAAACTTACCAATGAACGGTCCGGCTATTTTAGCGGCCAATCACAATAGTCACTTAGATACAATCGTCTTAATGGGGCTCTACCCGCTTTCAAAGGTCAAATATCTAAGACCAGTTGCGGCGGCAGACTACTTTATGAAGAATAGATTTTTACGATGGTTTTCGCTAAACATCATGAACATTATTCCACTTGAAAGAAAAGCTCGAAAATCGAAAGATGAATTATTTGCGGGCTGTAAAGAGGCTTTAGAAAATAATAAGATCTTGATTTTATATCCTGAAGGCTCTCGTGGTAAAGCTGGAGAAATGGCCGAGCTCAAAAAAGGCATATTTCATATAAAAAGCCTTACTCGTAACGTCCAAGTCACACCTATAATTATGAGTGGTCTAGACAAAGCTCTTCCAAAAGATGAATCCCTATTAGTGCCGTTTAATTGCGATGTCATCGTTGGAGAACCAGTTAGTAAAACTAATGATTCTTCAGAGTTCATGAACGATCTAAAAGGTAAATTTCAGGAGTTGTCAAAACTTTGTTTAACAAAATAGCAACTCTTCATAGTCTATCACGAAGACTATAAACAAAGCTAGAATCGCCTAAATTAGGCATAAATTTATTTTTAGGCAAATATGCTCATTTGCACATAATTTGTCTTAAAAATAATTTTTCTTTGACAGGAGCCTAAACCAATGTTCTAATATGGCACTCAAAAACCACACTTAAATAATAAATAGAAGAGATTACTCTATGTCAAAAGCAGATATAGGTCTTATCGGATTGGCCGTTATGGGTCAAAACCTGGTAATGAATATGAATGATAACGGCTATACTGTTGCCGTATTTAATAGAACAACTTCCAAAGTCGACGACTTCATGAACGGTGCTGCTAAAGGTAGCAATGTTATCGGTACTCACTCAGTTGAAGAATTTGTTTCTAACCTAAAAACTCCTCGTCGCGTTATGCTTATGGTTAAAGCTGGCGAAGTTGTTGATAAATTTATCGACATGGTTACTCCTCACCTAGAAGAAGGTGACATAATCATCGACGGTGGTAACTCACTTTACACTGATTCTGAAAGACGTACTAAAGCTCTTGCTGAAAAAGGTCTTAACTACATCGGTTCTGGCGTATCTGGTGGTGAAGAAGGTGCTCGTAAAGGTCCTTCAATCATGCCTGGTGGTTCTCCTGACGCATGGCCTTCAGTTAAGCCTATCTTCCAAGCTATTTCTGCGAAAGTAGAAGACGGTTCACCTTGTTGTGACTGGGTTGGTAACGGCGGTGCTGGTCACTACGTAAAAATGGTTCACAACGGTATTGAGTATGGCGACATGCAACTTATCTGTGAAGCTTACCAACTTCTTAAGTCTGCTGGTTTCTCAAATGATGAAATGAGCGAAATCTTTAAAAAGTGGAACACTGGCGTTCTAGACAGTTACCTTATGGAAATCAGTACTGAGATCCTAGCTTATAAAGAAGAAGACGGTACTAGCCTAATCGACAAGATTCTCGATACAGCTGGTCAGAAAGGTACTGGTAAATGGACTGGTATCAATGCTCTTGATCTTGGTATGCCTCTTACTCTTATCGGCGAAGCTGTTTTCGCTCGTTGTCTTTCTGCACAGAAAGGACAACGTGTTGCTGCTTCTAAAGTACTTGAAGGTCCTGGAGTTGAATTCTCTGGCGACAAGCAAGAACTAGTTGACGCTATCGAGCAAGCTCTTTACGCTTCAAAAATCATTTCTTACGCTCAAGGTTACATGCTTCTTCAAGAAGCTTCTAAAGAGTACGGTTGGGACCTAAACTATGGTGCTATCGCTCTTATGTGGCGTGGCGGTTGTATCATCCGTAGTGTTTTCCTCGGTAACATCAAAGAAGCTTTTGACACGAACCCGAATCTTGACAACCTACTTCTTGACGATTTCTTCAAAGATGCGATTCACGCAGCTCAGAAAGGTTGGAGAAAAACTGTTTCAACGGCTGTTGAACTTGGAGTTCCAACTCCGTGTTTCTCAACTGCACTAAGTTTCTACGACGGTTACAGAACTGAAACTCTTCCTGCTAACCTTCTTCAGGCGCAGAGAGACTACTTCGGTGCTCACACTTATGAAAGAATTGACAAGCCTCGTGGCGAATTCTTCCACACTAACTGGACTGGCCGTGGTGGTGATGTTTCATCTACTACTTACGACGTTTAATAGTTAGTAAATAATTTAAAAGGCCGGCTCACTATGAGTCGGCCTTTTTTATGTCTACATCAGACACAAAAAAGCCGCACTCGAAAGCGCGGCTCAAAAGTTTATTTAGGATATCCTTAGAAGTACCAAGTCAATCCCATGCCGATGAGATCCATCTCAAGTGAGACTTCTGTCCCTTTGGCAAAAGGAATACCATTATCCTTATCATTCTCAGTAAAGCTTTTCTTAAAACCATGAATGTAACTCATACTAAACTCTAGGGTATCTGAAATCTTATGAGTAAAACCACAAGATAAATGGTGCTCTATCGGAGTTGGGAAAAGTGAATTCACATAAACATCATCACTATTCATTTGAGAACGTCCATAAGAATAACCAGCTCTAAGTGTTGTATCCTTCGTTACTTCCCAAAGAAGACCCGTTTTAAAGATATGAGAGTCACTCCAACCGAATCCACCTTCTGTACCTTTATTGCCAAAGATATTTACTGACGTCCAATCAATCCATTTATAATCGAAAAGAAGCTTTACGTTATCCACTATTTCATAAGATATACCAGCTTGGAGGTTTTGAGGGTGATCAATTGGAGAAAACACATCATCATACTTTTTAAAAGTCTGTGTCCATTGTGGTGAAGAGTATCCAAGACCAAAAGCAAAACGATCCCAACGTTTATAAACACCCATTGTAAAACCTGCACCCCAAGAGTCATCCCAACTACGGTCTCCCTTAGTCTGAGCAAAAGTTGATGTCGATATATCTGTCCTCATTCTTGAATAAACAATGCTTGGACCAAAACCAAAGCTCCAACCATTTTCAAATTTCTTCGCATAAACTGCAGAAAGCTTCATAGTCCAGTAATCTACATTTCGATCATATCCGCCAGCAGCTCCAAAAGTTGTTCTAGAGTTCGATAAGTGAGTATTGGCTCCACCCATAGTGAATAGGCCAAGGCCAAACCTTTCGCTTTCACTCAGTTCATAAACCATTGACATGTTTGGCACATAGGATTCTTGAGTATCAACATCTCTATTTGAATTAACTACGCCTGCGCCACCATTCTGCATTTTTACAACTCGACGTGGATCTAACAACTCATAATGAAAATCAAATGTGTTGGGTAAATCGACAATAGATGCTGGATTTATACTCATCCAAGTAGAGTCTTGTGGCTCTGCAGCGCCAGCGCCTGCTGTACCCGACTGTTTAGTTCCGTGGGCGATAAAGTCCGACCCATTTGTAGCTTCGACTACGAGAGTCAACCCTAAAAGCAACAAAATCATTCTTTGAAACATGCGTTCCCCTTTTCTCTGAAATCTTATTTTTAGGACTGAATTATGCTCATTGTTCGTGCCAAAGTCAACGTGAGTTGAGCATGAACACTAATATTTTTGACTTAATTCGCGAAGCTCTAATTATTATTGATAAATTTTTGCTGTAGAATTTGCATAGCAATTGCGATAAAATGTATCTTTAACTATGAGCGGAAAGGGAGAATAGAAATGAACAGCTACATGAATGCCTATGCATTCTTGCCATTCTGTGCGTTTTTAACAAACGTTTCGCTACTCTTCTATGGCATCGCTCGTGGCGTCAAAAATGAACTACATGTAAACTATATAAAGTTCATGCTAGCTATTTCGATGTGGACCTTTTTAGACTACATAAACTGGAACTGGTCTCAGCTCGACCGTGATTGGGTTATGTTTATTTATCATATCCAAGTTCCGACCTATATTATGATAGGTATCTTCTTCCTGAAGTTTGTCTACACCCTTTTAGAAAAGCCAAAAGACTGGCTTTATAAAAACTTTGTCTGGGTTTCAGTTACCGTCTCTATAGTCGGCATGCTCTCTGGTCTCATGACTCAAACCTACGAAGATGTTTGGTGGGGAGTCAAACACATGCCGGGACCGATGTTTATCCCAGCAGTCGTCCTTTGTACATTCGCACCATGTCAATACGCTGTTATACTTCTCTATAAAAGCTTTAAAACTGCCAAAACAGAAGCTGAAAAGAAACAACGGGTGATGGTTTTTTGGGGCAGTACTTTAATTATGTACATCAGTTTTGTTTCAGATATAATCCTCCCTCACTTTCTCGGCTTTACAGATGCTATGCAACTCGCAGGAGCAAGTTCGACAATATTAGCAATCTTCATGCACCGAGCAATCACCAAGTATGACTTACTACCAATCAGTGTTAAAGATACAATTGAAGAGCTTTTCGAGCATTCAAAGCAAGGCGTTCTAGTTATCGACCAAGATCAAAAAATTGTCGAACTAAACCAAGCTTCTTTAGATCTACTTCAAGTCACTCGCCTGATCATCGGTCAACCAGTCACGAAAATCATTAAGGACGATATATTTTCAAGCAATAACCACGATTGTGAGCTCATCCGCTACGGCAGCGATGGAGATAAATTTTTAAACATTTCTGCAACTGAACATATCCGCAAAGAACAAGTAATCGGCTGGGTTCTTATCATTCGAAATGTTACCTCAGAACGTATGGCGCATCAAAAAATCAAAGAATTAAACCTCAGTCTAGAAGATCGTGTAAAAAAGAGAACTCTAGAGTTAGAGCAATCTAAACAAAAACTTCTGGAGCAAGCAAAAGATCTCGAAAGAGTATCAAAGTATAAGTCTGAATTTATGGCAAATATGAGTCATGAAATAAGAACTCCGATGAATGGCATCATGGGTTTTACTGAAATTCTTATGCTAGAAGAGAATATTTCTGATACTGAGTTTGAATCATTAGAAAATATTCAAAGATGCTCAAACCAATTACTCGATTTAATCAACGATATACTCGATTTCTCTAAAATTGAAGCAGACTGCATTGCTCTGGAAAAAATTCACATCGATGTCGGCGATCTTCTTTTAGAGTCTGCTGAAATCTGTCGTTCCAAACTCGATACATCTGAAAAAGATGTGGATATACTCCTTGAGACTTCAACACTTAAACACCTCGTTCTTGGAGACCCAACTCGACTTAAGCAGGTGATCATAAACCTTATAAATAACGCCATGAAGTTTACCGATTCGGGCCACATACTCATAGCCGCTGAAAAAATTAAAGAAGACGATCTAAATGTCTCTGTTAGGTTTAGTGTTCAAGATACTGGTATAGGAATCTCAACTGAACAACAAAAAAGAATATTCAATGCTTTTGAACAAGCAGATGGTTCTACCACAAGAAAATATGGTGGCACAGGCTTAGGCCTGACTATCTGTACAAAGCTAGTAGAACTTATGGGTGGTGAACTTGGAGTTATAAGTGATATAAATGAAGGAAGTGAATTCCACTTCACCATTGACCTTCCTAAAGGCGATGAGATCGTGATCGATACATCTGGCTTAGGAATCAAAAAAATTCTCTATCTCGATAATAAACCTATGGCTAGAGAAGTCGCAACTAAGGCTCTTTCTATAAATGGTCTAACCATCCACACCAAAGACTTATCTGACGACACCTTAAGAAGTGAACACTTTGAGAACTTTGACTGCGTTATGCTAAACGTAAACAATCTCACGAACGAAATGACGGCTTTACTCAATAAGAAAATGGAAGAAGCACAAAAGAAGCCAAAGCTTTTCGGGTTAACTATCTCTCCTAGTAAGGATAGTAATGATTTAGCAAAAAAAATAAATGCCAAGAAAGTACTGACTAAACCATTTCTACAAAAAAGACTAATACGCGACTTGAGTGATGGCGTTAAAAAACAAACTCGTGAAAAGACTATTTATGTGTTTGAGAAGTCTCATAAAATTCTTATGGTTGAAGACAATCCCGTCAATCAAAAGCTCCAAGTTAAAATTCTCTCAAAGATGGGCCATGACGTCAAGCTCGCAATTGATGGCAAAGAAGCTGTTGAGATGTGAAGCTCTGGAAACTACGACTTAATCTTCATGGATATGCAGCTCCCAGAGATAAATGGCTTAGAAGCTACAGAACTTTTACGCGAGAAAGGAATAACGACTCCAATCATTGCTCTAACGGCAAATGCCTTCGAGTCAGATAAGTCGCGCTGCCTTAAAGCTGGAATGGATGACTTTCTCAGTAAGCCTGTAAATCTAAAAACCTTTCAAAGTATTCTTGAGAAATACCTTCCAAAGTAAATTAAGACCGTCCTGAGTTATAATCTTCAATCAATGACAAGCCCTCTTCATGAAGGCCATATTTCTTCGCTGAATCCACAGTTACGGACTGGCTCATCCAACGAATCTTAAAAGAACGGTTCATAAAGTCATCGGCAATGATCACATTTTTACCTCGACGTTCTTGGCGATACAAACGCAAATGCTCGCGTTTATGCCACCAAGCATATGAACAAACTTCAGTACAGGAAAAAGCCGGATCATACTTCTTTAACTGTGACTCACCAAACTGTAAAGACTCTTTGCCTGCTTGTTTATCTGCCCCGCTATAGTAGTGAAGCTCTTTCTCGATATCAAAGCTAAAGTTCACATCATAGTTTTCGCCAACTATTTCTCGAGCCTTTTTACAAGCTCCTTTTCTCTCAAGGTCAGTTACATCTCGTGGTTCAAGAATTATCGTATAATCTGAGTACATAGGATAGAGAGCACTCCTTATAAGAACACCTTCACTGACGGCTTCAATAATCTGAGGGTTTTCAATTCCCGATTTCACATGAACCCAGCCATGTTTCATATAACCAGGAATAGCAATATTTGACAAGTAGCCAGTATCGCGATGTAAACCAATATCCCCAAACTTTATTTCAGATAAGGCTTCAAGAATCTCACCAAACTTCACTTTGTGCTTCATGAGACTCCAGGTGATCCAGGGAAATGAATTCACCACCCTGACATCACCCGCCATAAACACAGCTTTCTTCCATAACGCATCTAACAACTTTTACACCTCCACAGAATAATTTGTTGTTATTACGCTAGTAGATCGGAATACTCAAAGCAAGAATTTAAACTAAATAAGTGTAATTACTTGTGCATCTGCCTGACCATTAACATTTGCCGTCATGATGACCTTATCTCCAGCCGACAATCGCGAAAAGCCTCGACAAAGAACAACACCATTTTCATCTGACATAGTTCCTCTCAATGGTGAACCATCCTTTTGTTTAGTGAAACGCACTGTCGCGTTCGCCAAAGTTTTAGTGATTGGTAGTTTCCCCTGAATAGCCAAGCCAGTCATATCAATAGTGCCAGAAGCTGAGCCACCACCTCTTGGAGCTTCTTTCGGTGCATCAATCATATTTCGAACTTTAAAATCAAACTGTTCTTTTTGCTCCTGAGGATTAAAACTCATCTCTAAAAAGTTCCAATACATTGGCCCTTCTATCTTGGTCAATTCTGGGCTATCAAAAGTCTTATGATAAAGGGAATAGACATCAACATTTCGACCATCTATATCATTGAAGTTACGGGCAAAACCAGGAGCCGGGGCTCGTCCGCCTGTTCGACCAATCGGACCAAAAGAACATTCATAAATATTTAATTTTGAATTCTTGATGATACTACCGTTGTGAACATCACCATAAACGGTAAATACACCGTCTCGTTCGGCTAAAAGCTCGAGTACGCGATCACTCGCTGCCGAAACCCAACCTGCATAATCAGCTGCGACTCTATTACGCTCGCCATCATCGCCTTTTTCAAAGCCGCTATTCCAAATAGTATGTAGACCATTTAAACCTGTTAAACAAATGATTGGTGAAGTATTCGTTCGAATCACCTGAGTCAACCAAGCGTGTTGTTCCTCTCCTAAAAGAGTTCGAGTAGGATCTTTCCGACTATACAGGTTCTCTACATGCCCCCAACCTTGATCGTCCCAGATATTTGTATCTTGACTACTTCGCCATAAACGAGAATCACAGATAACTAGCGTGAAGTCATTTTTCGGCATCTGCCACTGACGCCACCTTTTAGGATTATCTGTACCGGAAGGATTTATTTTTCCGGTCATGAGATGACTGACAATCTTAAAGTTACGCTGCATATACTCGGGGTCTTGTCCGAGGTTTTTATGGTTTCGTATAAGGATTTGCTCTGGCCCTTTCACATCATCCATACCATGATCATGATCACCAGGGTTTAGTACATTCCAGTGACGCATAAGCTGCCAACGACTAGTTGGCCCACAGATGGAAGTCGTCACGACTTTATAAGCGTCGTCAGTACTTGGCGGGTAAATATAAAGTTCCATGTACCATATATCGTCCTCCCAAACCATGACTTGAAAGTTGTAGTCTTCGAGGTGCTTGTAAGAACCATATGTTGGTTGGTCTCGAACACGCCACTCAGCTTGAGAGCCTAAAAACTTGCGCTCGCCTTCTTTCACAACACCGCTATTTATCGCATGACAACTAAGGCCACAAAGCTTATATGGAGCCGTCAACTGAGGTAAACGACCGACATAACTACCACTAACTGGAATGTCGCCAATCATCCCTGTTCCAGGGCCACATGCGTCCGTACCCACACGGTCGTCAGCAGTAACATCAACCCCATCCTTCCAAACAGTATAGTAGAGTGTAGCCTCTGATGGAGAAATAGGTAAAGTCACATCTATCACTGCAGTATTTAGACGGAAGTCACTATTTTCGATAGAACCTTTTCCGCCAACTTTCACGCTCTGCCAACCACCTGTTGGGTTTGGACTTTCGCTAACTCTTATCTCGGCAAGCTTACCATCGTTTCTAAACATACTGACAAAGCGAACCTGCCACTTGCCATTCACTTTCTCTAGAGTATCTCCCAAAGCGTAACAAGCATGACAATCATTTATCTTAACATTGAGTGGCTTATTTGACTGAGGCTGTATTTCGATTGAGTTCACTTTAAACTCAGTAAAGCCACGTGTAATAATCCCGACATAACCTTTGGTAAAAGCATCTTTTACTTTGTGCTTAAAAGTCTTCGTTCCGTTCGCCGTTGAGATAGTTCCGACAACTTCTCGTCTGCCTCCAGTCAGCTCCCCTACTTTCAATTCTAAACGAAACTTTTCACCTTTATTTAGGGAGCATTTTTCTGACTTTAAAAACTTATTTTTTTTATCAATCAATCCTGCACTTTGATCATCTTTCCAAACCATAGATGTCAAACTTGTACTTTTGCCATAACCTTCAAACAGACTTTGACCGCCAATAGTTAAACCAATGAAACCAAAACCATCTTGAAAAGCATCCCAAGATTCTTTTTCATCACCTTCTGGGCCTCGTCTTTCTGAAATGAATTCAAACTCGGCTGCTATGGAGTAAGAGCCAGACATTTTCCATTTCCTATGCCAAAGAATTCCTTCTGGGAGCGATGGATCATAATCCACTGGCATTTTACTAACGCCGCCCTTCTTATGTGTTTCATAGTGATAAGGAAAACCCGTCCGCCTGGCTTTATCACCTGAGTTTTTAAGGCGCCTCACCAAACTATTTTCTTTGATTGACCAGTAACCGGAGTTTAAACTCTCCCAATCATCTCCATGGTAGTTGGAATCTGAGCGCTTAAAGTCATCTAGCAACTGCCAATTTTGACTTGCTTGTTGAGCTTGAGCTTCGATGCCACTGCCAAGACTTACTGCAGATGAGGCTTTTAAAAATGTTCTTCTATCTAACTTCACAATAATACTCCACACATTTGCTTAATTTTCATCTCAAAGCGCTAAGCAGCCTGTTCTTTGGATGCCTCTCTTTAAAAAAATGGGAGAAATCTTAGAGATTAATTATAAAAAATGACTTTTTCTCAATATGATTAAAGTCTTCACTCCTTATATTCTCTTACACAATTCAAAGGATTTCATGAATAACATTCTCATTATAGGCGGTTCAGGCTGTGTCGGTCAAGAAACAACTTCTTGGCTAAAGAAGAACTATCCCCAAAGTCACATCATCTGCCTTTCTCGAGGAAAAACTTCATTCAAAAAAGAAGAAAATGTTACTTATGAAACTGGCGATATACTCGATATGGAATCCATACTGGCAGTTTTAAATAAGCATAAAGTCACCCACGTTTTACATACTGCAGCACTCAGAACATCTGACTGTAAAAGCAACCCAGCTCTTGCCGTTAAAATAAATATAAACGGAACGACAAATGTTTTAGAGGCAATTCGTCTCTATGGTAAAATTCAACGTTTAGTCTTCACAAGTACTGCGGCTATTTATGAAGTGCCGACAGAAGCCAAGCTTGCTGATGAAAATGATAAGACCTGTCCGCTAAACGCTTATACCGCGACAAAAATAGCCTGTGAACAGATGATCGAGTGTTACTCTCGAAACTATGACATACCATCTACTATCCTCAGACCACAAGTTATTTATGGTCCAAAAAGAGGATCTGAAGGTTCTACTGCAGGTGTCACTATTGCCATAAAAGAAGCTTTCAAAGGCAATAAGTATGAGATACCATTCTCGGGCAAGATGTGCTTTGTTTATTCTGATGATGCCGGCAAGTACCACGGTAAAGCTTTGTTAGAAAGTCCTCACTTCTGTGAAGCTTATAACTTACCTGGGTTTGCTTACGACATTTCTGAAATAACTGCGGCTATAAATGAGAAAACGGACTCTGAGCTCGTCACACATAAAGCAGTCACATACCCTTTCCCAGAAGGTCTAAACGACCAAAAGTTCTTAAGCGATTTCCCAAATTGTGAAGCGACCCATTTAACGCAAGCTTTAGACTCCTGGCCTCACTAAGGACAAAAGGTCTTGCGATACTCTCTTGGAGTCATGCCAGTCACTTTCAGAAAAATGCGATTGAAGTAAGAAAGGTTGTTGAAACCCGCCATCGAAGCAAGGTAGCTTATGGTATACTGCTCATTTTGCATAAGTCGGCACGCCTCAAAAACTCTCAGTTCATTTATATACTGAAGGACCGTTTTATTTGTGTACTTGTTAAAAAGGCTTCTCAGTTGGTAAGGACTCATAGAGAGAGCCTCTGCCACCATTTGGGCATTTATCTCTTTCTTATAATTATCATTTAAGTAAGTGATAACTCTGTCCAACTTATTATTTACTTTCCCCTCTTCAGAACGAAAACTTCCTAAAGACTTGCCGTCTGACTCTAGTATAAAATGAAGTAATTCAAAAAAATGAGCTACTTTCTTCAAACCTCTCGAAGTTATCAGATTTTCAAAAATCTCTTCTGCGCCTTTACAATCCTCGATCAAAACAGCAGAATCAGAAGTCATCAAATCCTTGACCAAACTGAGTTCATTATTACAAAACCAATCTTGACCAAAGCAGTCTGCATCGAAGTGAACTACATAAGCGTCATTTTCACCAGAGCCATCGCCAGAAACCCAAGAGTGAGGAACGCCAGGAGGAATAAAAACTAACTCCGAAGAGTCATACTCCATGACAGAGTTCCCTATGTAACGAGTGCCATGTCCTTTGAGCAGAAAAACTATCTCAAACTCTGGATGAATATGCCAGACAAAACTGTACTTATGGTTTCTTCTACGAAAGCCTAAAAATGAGGCTCCATCTTTAAAAATGACTTTTTCTTTATAGGGATTCACAAATTCACTGAAATCTATTTTTATATATAATGAGAACTACAACTAATCAAAAATCGCACAAAAACTTCACTTTTGTATTAGTAGTTTCAATATATCTGCAAGTTTATGTTATAACAACCTCCTATTTTTCAGTCAATGAAATTAGGAATGTTTATATGCCCCGTTTTTGGATACTTTTTTTACTTTTAATAAATCTCGAAGCTAAAGACAAAATCGACTTTAGTTATCAAATCCGCCCTATTCTCTCCAAGTATTGCTTTGCTTGTCACGGCCCTGATAAAGCAAAAGGTAAACTTCGACTGGATATAGAAGATGGCATTCAGAAATCGACCAAACCTGGTCATGCTACAGAAAGTGAACTTATCGAAAGAATTCTGACAGATGATGAAGACGACGTCATGCCTCCACATGAGACTGGAAAAAAGTTAAAAAAACACGAAATAGCTCTTCTTAAACAATGGATAAATGAAGGTTCCTCATTTGGAGAACATTGGGCATTTCAAAAACTAGAGAAGCCACAAGTCCCAGCAGTTAAAGAAGGCGCGACAAAGCTAGATAAGTTCATAGTTGTAAAACTTCATAAACAAGGACTGACCCCTTCGCCTGAAACAAGCAAAAGAAAACTCATCCGCCGATTGAGTTTAGACATACGTGGCATAACTCCAAGTATCGATGAAGTAAATGCTTTCTTAGCGGATAATTCAAAAAGCGCTTACCAAAATCTAATCGATACATTTCTAGCCTCTCCTTTATACGGCGAAAAATGGGCTTCAAAGTGGTTAGACCTTGCTCGCTATGCCGATACCAAAGGTTATGAAAAAGATCGTCACCGCGAAATCTGGCGATATAGAGACTGGGTAATAAAAGCGATAAACGACGACATGCCATTTGACGAATTTACTCTTAAGCAAATAGCTGGAGATATGTTACCAAATGCAACTGAAGAAGACGTCCTAGCAACAGCTTTCCACAGAAACACTATGACTAATGATGAAGGCGGTACCGACAATGAAGAGTTCCGTACTGAGGCCGTTAAGGATAGAGTTGATACTACCGGTACTATCTGGCTCGGGCTTTCACTTGGTTGCGCAAAGTGCCACACTCATAAGTATGACCCAGTAACGATAAAAGAGTACTACAGCCTCTATGCCTTCTTCAACCAATCTGTAGATAGTGATCAAAGTGATGATCGCCCGATACGACGCATGCCTACAGAGAGCCAAAAAGCACAACTCGTAAAAGTTCGCAAAGAACTAAAACAAAAGCTTTCTGAGAGAAATAAACACTTTAATCAAGATAGATTTGAGACGTTTAAAAATGAGCAACTTAGTAAATGGATCTCTGGAAACTCTATCTCTGCGAGTACTTCATCGAAAGTTAAAATCAACGAAAGTAAAAATATTTATAGCATTCAAAGTGCTGTTGATGCTGCCGATACTTACTCAATCCAGAAAACATTTCCTCAAGGAGAATACTCTGCACTAAGGCTTAAAGTTTTAGGTCACCAAACAAATGCCAAAAAGAATCAAAGTCTCGATAAAGATGGCAAGTTTATTCTCTCTTATCTGCAAGTTTTTGTAAATGGCAAAGAGCATCAACTTAAAAATTACTTTGCGAATTTTTCAGAAAAGCGCATGCAGCCTAAAACGATTCTTAAAAAACACGCTTCGAAAACAAGTGGTTGGGGTGCTGAGAAAAATACTAACAAAGATCATTACCTACTCGTTGAGTTTGAAAACAGCCTTAAGCTTCAAGAAACTGACAAAGTCGAAATCATGCTCGTTCAGCAAAGCCGATTTCATAAGAAAAAGATTTCAAACTTTAGTATTGAGCTCACTAGTAGTGTCAAAGACTACCAAGCTTATATAAACAGCACTAAGAAGTCCCTTAAAGACCTCTTTTATGAAAGAGACAAAGACTTAAAAGGCTTTACTAAAGAAATAGCTGCACTGAAAAAGCGTGAATCAAATAATCTTGGTTCTAACACGCCAATCATGCAGGAACTTCCCAAGGAGAAGCAACGTCCAAACTTCATTCATGAAAGTGGTTTTTTCCTTAACATAGGTGCCAAAGTTAATCCTGAGACTCCTAGCTTTCTTCACGCTATGAATAAAGAATATCCTAAAAACAGACTTGGTTTAGCCAAGTGGCTGACATCTAAAGAAAGTCCACTTACTGCACGAGTTGCTGTTAACCGACTTTGGGCTCAAATCTTCGGACGTGGCCTTGTCGAGTCTGAAGAAGACTTCGGAAACCAAGGGATGCTGCCGACTCATCCTGATTTACTGGATTGGCTCGCAGTCACCTACATGGAAAATGACTGGTCGCAAAAGAAAATACTTAAGAAGATCTTTTTATCTTCGACTTATAAACAGAGTTCTAAAGTATCAAGTGAACTCGTCCAAAAAGATCGATTCAATCTCTATCTAGCTCGTGGTCCACGCTTTCGTATGACAGCAGAAATGATCCGTGATTCATCTTTGAGTAATGCAGGTTTACTTAGTTCAAAAATGTTCGGTCACTCAGTTATGCCTTATCAGCCACCAGGGCTTTGGCAGAGTACTTACAACACTATGACTTGGCAAACGAGTAAAGGAGAAAACAAGTTTCGTCGTGGTCTGTACACTTATCACAAAAGAACTTCTCCTTATCCAACTATGACTGCTTTTGACGCTCCTAGTCGAGAAATATGTACTGCTAGAAGGATCCGCAGTAATACTCCTTTGCAATCGCTCGTTACTTTAAATGATCCAGTCTTTGTCGAAGCTGCTCAAGCATTTGCTCGAAAGATTCTCACATCTAAACAAAGTACCGAAGATAGATTTAACTTTGCTTACGAGTCTGCTCTATCCCGTCCTGCTGAGCCGACAGAGATCGATGCTTTAAAGCAACTACTTGAGGAAAGACTCAAGTACTACTCAACTTACCCAATCGAAGCAAAAAATATGGCAGAAAAGCCATTGGGAAAAGTTCCTGCACATTTAAAAACTGAAGAGGCCGCAGCTTGGACTGCCGTTTGCAACGTCATCTTGAACCTCGACGAATTTCTCACTAAGGAGTAAACCATGACTATAGATAACTTAAAAAGACGACACTTCATCAAAAACTCTGGACTGAGTCTTGGCGCTATGGCACTTGGGATGATGAACGCAAATGCCGAAGAAAAAGCCCACTACTTAACGCACAATCCAAAAGTTAAGTCAGTAATCTACCTTCATATGGCTGGCTCTCCTTCTCAACTAGATCTTTTTGATCCAAAGCCAACTTTAAAGAGACTAAACGGCACACTTTGTCCAAAAGAACTCTTTGAAGGTAAGCGCTTTGCTTTTATCAAACAGCGCCCAACTCTTCTAGGTTCGCCATTTGACTTTAAAAAGTATGGCGAGTGCGGTATGGAGATGAGTTCTCTTTTGCCAAATCTCGGCAGTGTCGCGGATGAACTTTGCTTGATTCGATCAATGAATACCGATCAATTTAATCATGCTCCTGCTCAACTTTTACTTCACACCGGCAAACCACAATTTGGCGGCGCATCTATGGGTGCTTGGGTCAACTATGGCTTAGGAACTATGAACAAAGACTTGCCTGGCTATGTCGTACTTACCTCTGGCGGTAAATTCCCAAGTAGCGGTAAAAGTGTTTGGGGTAGTGGTTTCTTGCCATCTAAATACCAAGGCGTTCATTGCCGTAGTAAAGGCGACCCAATCCTCTACGTTTCAAACCCAGATGGGCTAAACAAAAAAGGTCGACGAAATACCCTCGATACACTAAACACTTTAAACCGCAAGCACGCTTCTCGAGTTGGTGATCCTGAAATCGACAGTCGCATAGCTCAGTACGAACTTGCGTACCGCATGCAAAGTGCAGTACCAGATATAGTCGATCTCAAAACAGAGCCGCAGCATATCCTCGACATGTATGGTGCCAAACCTGGATTTGTCTCCGCTGCCGATTCCGCCAAAGACCCAAGAGATGTTTATAAAGCAAATGACGCAGCTTTCGCCAACAACTGTCTTCTTGCTAGAAAAATGGTTGAAAGTGGCGTTCGTTTTGTTCACTTATTTGACTGGGGCTGGGACCACCACGGTAACTCAAAAGGTGAAAGCCTTGAACACAGCCTAGTGCCTAAGTGTGGTCAGATCGATCGACCTATTTCGGCATTAATAAAAGATCTTAAACAAAGAGGTCTACTCGATTCCACTCTCATCGTTTGTAGTGGTGAATTTGGTCGTACTCCTATGAGTCAAAGAAATGACCGCGAGTGGCATGGTCGTGACCATCAGCCAGATGCATTCTCTATATGGATGGCTGGGGCTGGAGTCAAAAAAGGACATGTTCATGGTTCAACCACTGAGCTAGGAAATGACGTCGCTACTGGAAAGGTTCATGTAAATGACTTACAAGCGACGATTCTTCATCTAATGGGAATAGAACCGCACAAGTTCTCATACAGTTTCCAAGGCTTGGATCAAAGGCTGATTGGTCCTTCGGAACATCCAAAAGTGATAAAAGAAATACTGAGCTAAAAAGAGTTTAAACCGTCCTCTATTCGAGGGCGGTGAATTAACCTAAGTCATTTTCCAAACGATTTATTTCCGCAAACAAACGATCCTGAACTCGCTTCTTGTAAACATAAACTGAGCTTTCAGATATACCGAACTTCTCCGCTATCTCAGCAACTGGTAAATCATCAGCCATTAACAGAAAACACTCTTTCACATTTTCTGTGAAGTCTTTCTCTATATTATTCCACGCCATATTGGCGATATAGTTCTCCCACTCACGAGAGGAAATCTTCTCTATTTCAGGCAAAGAAACATTATTCAAATAGTTCTCTTCATCCTGCTTTTGCATTTTTTCTACACGATTTATCTGACTCTTGCGACTGCGGAGGAAGTTTTTGACGATGTTACCAGTAACGCGACATAGCCAACCACGGAACCGGCCTTTCTCGGAATCGTACTGAAACTCTGGTAGCTTGTCCCAAACTTTTAGGAGGACTATTTGAACTATCTCTTCGGCATCGTGATGATTCAGGTTCATACTGCGTACAACTACGTAAATGTACTGCTTGTAGTAGTAAACAAAATCCTCCCAAGACGTTTCATCGTGTTGATCACGAATCTTTTCCAAAAGAGTAACTCTAGTATTCCATTTATTCATAAAAATTTTTATCCGGCTGTAAGAACACTTATAGTTAAGGCGTTAGTGATTTGCATAAGTAGTACAATAACTTTGACTTCAATACAAGAAACTGAAGCTCTCATTTCACTGGATTAAGCTTAAAATCAACAAAAAGGTAACAATTAAAGAGAAACCAGCTAAAGATTCAATTCGCACATGCGAAAAATTAAAAAGATAAAAAATAACTTTAAAGAGATATGACTTTATATAATCAAATATTCCTAGTAACCCTGCTAGTGCTCTGTGGCTGTAAAAATGCCGAGGAATCCTATGAATATTCTGATTCAAAAGCAAAATCATTCATTGATAAAAAACGTCAAGAAATACTTAAGACCGATGAAAAGTACACTATTTCCCCTATTCAAAATAGTTTCAGGCAGAAGCTTCTAAATTCCCAAAACCTACTGAGTAAAGACACAACTTATCAAAGTGTTAAGTCTCTAAACAAACCTAACCATTGGGATGATGAACTAGACCTATTTCAAACGAGAACTAATCATCTAAAAGATATAGGTACTGACAATCTAAACCTAACTGAAAGTCTAATGATTACTGCAGCTCACAATACCAGCTTTCAAAGTGCAAAAGAGGCAATCTTTAAAGCGGCCGTTTCCTTGGACATGAGACAAGAAGATTTTAGAAAAACCTACAATGGCCTATATGACGCACTTCTTACTTCAAATCAAAATAACTCTTCCGTTCGCACAGGCATAGATAACAGCTTTTCAGCTTCAGTAACACGTAAACTTAAAAGTGGTGCCACGCTAGCAGCTAAAATTATATTTGACGTAAGCCAAATACTGAGTACTGACAAAGCATCATCAACTGGAGTCGCCTTTGACAGCAGTATAAACATACCTTTGCTAGCTGGCTCTGGTGAACACATAGTTACGGAAAACTTAACACAAACGGAAAGGAACCTTATCTATGCAATCTGGGGTTTCGAAAAAATTAAACGCACACTCATAGTTAGTACAGCCAGCTCGTTTCTGTCTACTATTCAACTTCAAGATAAGTCATGTACCTCCGGCAAAGCCGGAGGCTTGAAAGGTGAACCGCTCAAAGCGGTTTAAAATTTATCTTAAGTTAACAATCGGGGAATAAGTTTTCTTGATTGTCATCATCTTTCTTTTTGTCGTTTTTCTCTTGGTTT
>JAJPOQ010000088.1 GCA_021232515.1 Lentisphaeraceae bacterium | reverse complement strand
AGAGAGTTAGAAAGAATAAAACTTACAGCTCTGACGGCTGACGTTTATTCATTCATAACTCTCTTATATAGCAATAGGTGTTTTCACCATGAAGGTAATAGGAAAACTTATTCCAGCCTTGAAGCCTCCTCTGGTAAGTGAAGATCAAGAAGAACTTTTTTCAAAATAGTCCTATACATAAGTCCACTCTGAACTATGTTTGTCCAACTTTTAAAACACTATCACTAACACTTATTTGGAGTTGACTAAATGTACGTCGGAAGAATAGTTTCTATCGCTAAGAATGCCAGCGGCAAACTTTGTGCAATGTACCGTGTCTCATCTCGCTCTTTCCCTAACCGTAAGGCTACTGAAAACGAAAGAGGCATTGCTATCGTCCCTAAAGAAGGTCATGAAAATGACGTCTTTAAAAATCCTTATATCGCTTACAACTGCCTTCGTTTAACTGGTTCTTTTGCTGTAGCAACAAACGGCTCACACACTGACCCTGTTACTGAAAAACTAGAAGCTGGCATGAACATGAGAGATGCTCTAGTATCTGCCCTATTCGGCATGGATTACGAGCATGACCACCTAAACACTCCACGTATCGCTGCTATCGTTGACCGTGAAACAGGTAAAGGCGCTCTTGGTATCGTTCGTATTGACGGTGTTTTAGTTCGTGAGTTCGAGCTTAAAGAAGGCGAAGCTTTCTACGTAGCAACTTATGAGCACGATCATCCAAGCGCTCACTTCCACGATAAAGAGTTTGATGTAAACTCTGCAGAAGACGCTTGTAACTACATCATCGGCAAAGGTGTTTTTGCAGATCTAGAAAAACCTATTACTGCTGCATGTGCTGTTGAAACAGAAGATGGGTTCGAAATCTTTTTCAAAGACGCTGACAAGTAATTTATTGATTGTCTGACTTTTAGCTGACCGTTACTTACGGTCAGCTTTTTTTTTGCCAAAACCATAAAGTATCTGACTCAAAAAGTTCTTTGGAAAGTCTTTCAGTCCCTTAAAACCAAGTTTATTCTCCTGACCATCCTCTGGTATATAAGCTGTTCCAAATAAATAATCCCAACAGCTCAGACTCAGTCCAAAGTTGCAGCCTTTTTCAAACTGCTTAGGCAAACCTTTTGTATGGTGCCAAATGTGCATCTGAGGATTATTAAATAAATACTTCAATGGGCCAAGAGGAAGACGTATATTTGCATGATTCAAGTGACCTATCAGTATAGAGATAATAAAAACAGAGAGATACTCATTTAAAGTAAAGCCTAAAACCCCAAGAGGAATAAACTGCAAGCTATTATAAATGACTGTTTCAACCCAATGATAACGTAAATGTGCTGCATAGCCCATTTCTTCAACGGAATGATGTACTTTGTGAAACTCCCATAGAGTGTCGCTTTTATGAAGGAGTCGATGAATCCACCATTGGATAAAATCTCTCAACATAAATAATACTAGAAGATGCAAAATGATTGGCAGATTGATAAGGCGATCACCAAGAAGCCAGCCCATATTCACAAACTCTAATAACTCTCTAAAACTCTTTTCACTAAAACTAGAAATGAATTTAAAGCCTAAAAAGTGAATTATGAACATATTAAAAAACATATAAAAGGAATCGAGGAAAAAGTCTTTACGAATTCGTTTTTGATTACGGCGCCAAGGAAAAATCACCTCTAGTGAGTAAACAAAAGCTGAAAGTAACACAAGCCAGTAAAAGTAACTCCCAAAACTTGGCTGCAGTATGTCTCTCAAAAATCCATGAGAAAACTTTATCTGTTCATGCCATAGTTCATCGATGAAGCTCACTGTAATTAAAAGATCCAAAAATCTCTTTCCTCAAATAATTGAAATTTTGTTTTTGATATATAGAATAAGCTTCTCAAAATGCACTCATTCACACTTTTTTAACATAACGACAATTTAAGCGAATTTTACCTCATGGAAAAAAAGATCAAAGACAGTTCTTATATTATACCTAACCTCGATCGAGCACTTAGAGTTATGGAACTACTCAGTGATCATCCAAAAGGCTTAACTATGTCTGAGATAGCTGACGCTTTGGAAATACCTAAAAATAGCGCATTTAGAATTACTACAACCATGGAGTATCGCGGTTTTCTCGAGAGAAACCCAACAAATAAGTCTTTCTGTCTAACCAACAAAATGACTAATATCTCTCACTCCACTCTCGCTGAGAAAAGCTTAGTTGAGTCTGCTTGGGAAAGCATGCAGATTCTACGCGATGAATGTTTAGAAACAATTCTCTTTGGCACACTCATTGGTCATGAAGGTGTTGTTTTGGAGCAAGCTCCTGGACGACATAACTTTAAATTTACAGTTGATATAGGAACTCGATTCTCTCTACATACAGCTGCACCTGGAAAAGCAATACTTGCGAATATGGGTGATGCCGAAGTCAACAACATCCTTAAAAAGGTAGAATTTACCAAGTTAACCGACAAAACTATCTTATCAGCAAAAGACTATAAGGCTCAACTAACTAAAGTTAGAACACAAGGTTACGGTATAGACTGCGACGAAGAACGTGAAGGCATGCGCTGCTTGGGCTCAGCTGTCTTCAATGAAAAGAAGCAACCAGTCGCAGCTATATGGCTTACTGGCCCTTCTAGCAGAATACCACAGCGAGACTTTGGTCGCCTTGGTGAACTCACAAAAAAAGCAGCCGATAGTATTTCTAAAAAACTCGGGGCATAAATTTCTAATAAAGGGCAAATATGAATCATAACTATATTATTAAAGATCTAAAAACTGCACACATCTGGGCTGAAGGTGTTCGTGAGATTAAAGAAGACTATGAAAAAAATAGAAACCCTCACCCAATTAAGGTTCAATATAAGTATAAGCATTGGTCAATAAAATATGAGAGTGGTTACTTTCATGGCTACAAAAGCATGACTGGTGAAACTCTTTCTGGTGCGGGTCCTTACACTAAATTCAAAGCCTCCATCACTTCAAAAGAAAAGTTCAATTTAGAGCTTGGCACTGAAAACTTTGTCACTAGAACTTTAAAGAAGTTTGGCCATAATGATATTTTAACAGAAGATGCGGCCTTTGATGAAGAGTTCTTTATTAAAAGTAACAATAAAAATATTGCAAAGGATTTATTGGCTTCAGACCAACTTCGTCAATCACTCCAAGCCTTACCCACAGCTCCAAATATTTATACTAAAGGCCGAAAGACTCGTAAAAAACTTTTCATCTACTGGAGGGATGGTGACATAATTGATGATATAGATCTACTCAAAGATCTATTTAAACTGTTCTGCTTAATGTTAGACCAGCTTAAAAAGATAAAAGTCATTGACTAAACTTCAGTCAACACTTCACCTGGATATACCAAACCTATATCTGCTCTTATCTGATCCATCAATGACATTATGCCACGTGTCCAATCATGTGGCAAAGTCTGACTTTCCGTTTGCCCATTAAATAGACAATCACAAACTTCTTGTACCTCGAAAGTGTATTCACTGCCTTCATAAGAAGTATCTATTTCTCTCTTTGAACCGTTAGTGATGATAAGTTTTTCCATCAACCACCAATCTGCGGGTATATGAATAGTCCCTTCCGTTCCATATATAGTCGCAGAGTGACTCGTCTCAACTGCTATGGAAGCACTTAAATTTGCTATAACCCTATTCTCAAACTCTAAGTTATAACAACTGAGTTCATCAACTCCAGACTGTCCCATACGAGCATTTGCCGTAACTTTCTTTGGCTTACCAAACAAAAAGGTTGCCAATGTTAAAGGATAGATACCGACATCTAACAAAGCGCCGCCGCCAAGTTGTGGATTAAATAAGCGAGCATTTTTATCAAAAGGCTCCTGAAAACCAAAGTCAGCTTCCATATATAAAACTTGTCCTATAGCACCACCACTCAAAAGCTCTTGTAGCTTTTTCATACCAGGAAGTAAACATGTCCACATCGCTTCCATCAGAAATAAGCCTTTTGACTTTGCTAAAGAAAGCATTTCTTCTGAGTCTTGTAGATTTAAAGAAAAAGGTTTTTCACAAAGGACATTCTTACCATTATTTAGAGCCAACATTGTATGCTCTTTATGAAAACTATGCGGGGTTGCTATATATATAACGTCTATATCAGGACACTGACAAAGCTCTTCATATGAGCCAAAAGCTTTTTCTGCGCCATACTCTCTGGCAAAGTCTTGAGATTTACTCACATCCCTTGAACCGACAGCATAAAGAACTGCAGCATCTGTCTGGTTAATTCCCTTAGCCAGCTTTGATGCTATCACACCCGCTCCGAGTATTCCCCAATTCTTCTTCAAATCCGCCATCTAAAACAAACCTTTTTGTTATTTAGAATTTTAACTATATTTCAAAAATAACACTTGATTTAGGAAAAATCCAGTCGTATCTATATTCACATAAGGAAAAACTTTTATATATTAAATTATAGAAAAAAAGGTTTATTAATGAAATTAACACAACTTAAAAAGGTTTCTGTGGCATTATTTGTCGGTTCCTGCCTCAGCGCTTTTGCTGTTGACTTTGACTCTCAAATAAAACCGATACTAGAAACAAGCTGTATAAAGTGCCACAATTCAGACAAAGATAAGGGCGACCTTAACCTAGAAACTCTCAAGCTTTCTCAAAAAGGTGGCGATGGTGGCGCGGCTATTACCCCAGGTGATTTAAAAAAGAGTCTTCTCATTGAACGAATCAAACTTCCTGCCGATCACGACGACATCATGCCTCCTAAAGGTGATCCTCTCACTAAAGAGCAAATCACTCTTTTAGAAAAATGGATTACAGAAGGAGCTAAGTGGCCAGAAGCAAGCATCCTCAAAGCTCCGAAAACCGACAAAAAGAAAGAGCCAAAAACGGAAGTTAAGATAGAAGCAACCCTCCGTCCGGCTGGCCATAGACTACTCATGGCAGATAAAGGCATAATCGCGATAGTTGATTATGACGGTAAAATTGAGTGGAAGTACAAGGCAAAATCGGTTCACGACTTAAAGCAACTTTCAAATGGAAACATACTTTTCCAAACAAACAAAACTACTGTTGTTGAAGTCAACCCTAAAACAAATGAAAAAGTTTTTGAGTACAACTCTGCAATCATGAACGGCAATAAAGGAAAGAGAGTCGAAGTCCACTCTTTTCACCGCTTAAAAAATGGTAACACTGCTATAGCTGAAAGTGGTGCGACGCGAATGATCGAAGTTGATAATTCAGGTAAGTTGATCAATCAATTTAAGCTTCAAGTTAAAAAGCCACATCCACACCGCGATACTCGTCTAGTCACCATCACCAACGAAGGAAACTATCTCGTTTGTCATGAAGGCGATGGCGTTGTTAAAGAATATACTCCGAAAGGAGAAATAGTTTGGACTTACCAAGTTCCTTTATTTGATAAGAAACCTGCAAGAGGACATAGCCCAAGTTCTTGGGGAAATCAGGCATTTTGCGCATTGCGCCTCCCAAATGGAAATACTTTGATTGCAACAGGAAATGGCCATAGCGTTATCGAAGTAACCAAAGACAAAGAAGTCGTCTGGCATTTAAAACAATATGACCTCCCAGGCATCACTCTAGCTTGGGTAACGACTTTACAGTTACTTCCAAATGGCAACATCGTCATTGGCAACTGTCATGCAGGTACAGAAAACCCGCAAGTCATTGAAATCAATAAAAAGAAAGAAGTTATTTGGACATTTAAAGACTTCAAAAACTTCGGTAACAACCTATCCAACACTCAAGTTCTAGATGCACTAGACGATCTTAGTTTTTTCAAAAACAAAGTCCACCCAGTACTCGAAGATAACTGCCTAAAGTGTCATGGCCACGACGAAAAACACCTTAAAGGCGGCCTCTGGCTTGAGTCTCGGGTAAATGCTATGAAAGGTGGCGACATTTCTACAGATATAGTTAACTGGAAAAACCTTCCTGAGTCACCACTTTTAAGGCATATAAATTACTTCGATAACGATCACCAAATGCCACCTAAGAAAAAAATGGCCCAAGCAGATATCGATATTTTAACTGAATGGGTCGAAAGAGGCATGCCTTATGATCCATATACTGAAAAAGTCATCATAGTCAAAAACGAAGTAAACGACGACACTAGAAACTTTTGGTCTTACCGTCCGCTAACTAAACCGCAAGTTCCAGCAGTCAAAAACTCTGACTGGAGTAAAAATGACTTAGATAAATTCATCCTTGCAAAGCTTGAAAGCAACAACTTAACGCCCAATCCAAAAGCAGATAAAATCGCCCTCATTAGAAGAGCCTACTACGACCTCATTGGCCTTCCTCCAACACCTCAAGAAATTTCTGAATTTGTAAATGACAAATCACCAAAAGCTTTCGAAAAAACTATAGATAAACTCTTAGCGTCAAAACACTATGGCGAAAAATGGGGCCGTCATTGGCTAGATGTTGTTCGCTTTGCTGAAACCAACAGTTTTGAACGCGATGGCCACAAACCTGAAGCTTGGCAATATAGGCAATGGGTTATCGACTCCTTCAATACAGATAAGCCATATGATCAAATGGTCCTAGAACAACTTGCTGGTGATGAGCTACCAAATGCAAATAAAGAAACTATCACAGGAACTGGCTACTATAGACTTGGAATATGGGACGATGAACCTGCAGATAGACTTCAATCACTTTACGATGAATACAATGACATAGTGAGCACAACTGGTGAAGCTTTCATGGGTATGACTGTTGGCTGCGCTCGTTGCCATAACCATAAAATTGATCCATACCCCATGGCTAACTACTACGGTATGTTGGCATTTTTCCACAACGTCAAACCATACTCTCGTAGTGGCCACGAAAATACAATTCTAACAAATGTAATAAGCGACGAAAAAAGAGCTCAAATAGAAGCACAAAACAAAAAGAAAGATGAACTCCGCGCTCCTCTTTTAGCTGAGAAACAAAAGCTAGAAAGCATTATCTTAAGTAGTAGTGCCGACAAACTCATCAGTTCTGACCTCACCAACGTGACTTTTAAGTTTTATCGCGAAACCTGGGATAAACTTCCCGACTTCGATATGTTCAAAGCCGAAACCGTCGGCAAAGTTCCAGGCAACTGGTTCGACATCTCTCTAGCGACAAGAAATGTCTCTTTCGGTTTTGTTTTTGAAGGCGACCTCTTTGTTGATACAGATGGCAGATATGACTTTGTTCTCGATTCTGATGATGGGTCAGAGTTATTCATCGACAACAAAAGTGTTTTGAAGTTTGACGGCATCCATAGCATGGGAAGTCCAAAGAAAACTAAAGTAAATCTACTTAAAGGTACACATAAAGTTAGATTGCACTATTTCCAAAAAGAACATGGACTTGGTTTATCTTTAAAGTGGGGTACAAATCGCGGTTTAAAACCACTTTCGAAGCCAACTAAAAATACTATCAACATCGCTAAAATCATTAAAAATACCTCCAAAGCAAAGAAGTTAATGGGCGACAAAAACTTTGCTCGCTACAAGCAGATCCAAGCCGAGCTTAGAAAATTAAAAAATGTCAATCCCGCCGAGTATGTCCTGAGTGTTAAGGAACATGGCACACAAGCCAAAGATACTTTTATCTTGAGACGTGGCAGTGCTCACTCTATTGGCCCAAAAGTAGAACCTCACTTCCCGACTATTTTGACTAATGAGAAACCAAAAGTAACGCCAACAAAAAACACCAGCGGTCGTCGCTTAGCATTTGCAAAATGGTTAGTCGAAGAAAATCCTCTAACTGCTCGCGTCATGGCTAATAGAATCTGGCAATACCACTTCGGAAGAGGCATTGTTAAAAGTCCAAACAACTTTGGTATGATGGGCGATGCTCCGACTCATCCACAACTCTTAAATTACTTAGCTGCGACATTTAAAGAAAATAACTGGAGCATCAAGAAAATGCATAAGTTAATCATGACTTCTGCAGCTTATCAGATGAGCTCTAAGCAAAACCCTGTAGCTTATGAAAAAGATCCAGCAAACAACCTTTTTTGGCGATTCGACATGCGCCGCTTAACTGGTGAAGAAATTCGCGACTCTATCTTACAAGTTATGGGTAAGCTAGATAAAACATATGGTGGACCGAGTGTATTCCCTAAAGTCAGTTCGGAAGTCCTCGCCGGTCAATCAAAAGTAAAGTGGACTCTAAATACTCCTGAGTCACACCAGTATCGCCGTTCAATCTATACTTTTCAGATGCGTTCATTGATCTATCCACTTATAGAAAGTTTCGATGCCGCAACTCCAGACGCAACTTGCGATGTCCGCTTTATCACAACTCAACCGACACAAGCTCTGACCATGATGAACAGTGACCTACTCAATAAATCCGCAGAACTCATGTCTCACAATGTTAGAGAAAATGCAGGAAGTCAACTAGACAAGCAAATGGCCTACCTTTGGGAACAAGTTACCGGACACAAAGTAAAACAAAGTGACATAGATATAGCCAAAAACTTTATCTCAAAAATGAAAGCCAACGGAGCTTCTGAAGAAAAGTCACTTCAACAACTCTGTTTGATCATGCTGAATTTAAATGAATTTATCTACTTGGACTAAGGAGAATGATAATGAATAGACGAAATTTTTTAAACGAAATGGGCGCTGGCTTTACTTCTCTAGCGCTAGCAGATACACTTTCTCGAGACGGATTTTTAGGTGGACAAGCTCATGCTGCTGATGGTGTTTCAAAGTGGAATAATCCTTTAGCTCCTAAAAAGCCGATGTTTGCACCTAAAGCAAAATCGGTCATTTTCCTCTTTATGTACGGTGGCCCTTCTCACGTCGACACTTTCGACTACAAACCACTGCTCTACAAACTAGACGGTAAGTCCATCCCAGTAAAAACTCATGGTCGCGGTGGCCACAAGAACGAAGGTCGTGTTGTTGGTCCAAAATGGAACTTCAAACAATACGGAAAAAGTGGTCAGTGGATTTCTGACTTATTCCCAAACCTTTCTAAGCATGCGGATGATCTAGCTTTTATTAAATCAATGCAAGCAGACTCTCCTATCCACGGCTCTGCTATGCTTCAAATGAACTCAGGAAGTCTTCTTTCTGGCAATCCTTGTCTAGGGTCTTGGGTCAACTACGGCCTTGGCTCGGTAAATGAAAATCTTCCCGGGCACGTTGTTATGCTTGACTCAACAGGTGGTCCTATTTCAGGTGCTAAAAACTGGAGCAGCGGCTACATGCCTGCGACTTACCAAGGTACTGTCATGCGCTCAAAAGGAGCTCCTATCCTCAACTTAAACCGTCAAAAGGGTTTAACTGAGAAACAACAGCGCGCCATGCTGGATACTTTAAAAGAGTACAATACTGGTCACCTTTCAGACAGAGTCGACAACTCAAACCTTGCTGCGCGTATTTCTAGCTATGAGCTTGCATACAAAATGCAGTCCCATGCTCCTGAAGCGGTAAATTTCACAAAAGAAAATGAAAAAACTTTAGCTATGTACGGTATCGACAACAAAAAAACTTCTGAGTTTGGCACCAAGTGCTTGCTTGCCCGTCGTATGGTTGAGCGTGGTGTTCGTTACATTCAGCTTTACGCTGGTGGTGGTCACAATGATCAGAACTGGGATGCTCATGGCGACTTAGTCAAAAACCACAATCATCACTGTGGTCGTACTGACCTACCTATAGCCGGTCTTATTCAAGACTTAAAAGATCGAGGTTTATTCGACGAAACTCTGATAGTTTGGGGCGGTGAGTTTGGTCGTCAACCAACTGCTGAGTATGCAAAAGGAACTGGTCGCGACCATAACGCAAAAGGCTTCACTATGTGGATGGCTGGCGGCGGCATAAAAGGCGGTGTAAGTGTTGGTGAAACAGATGAACTTGGCAATGAAGCAGTTGAAAAACCATTCCATGTGAGAAGCCTGCATGCGACCGTTCTTCATCAAATGGGCGTCGATCCAAATGCTCTTTCTTACTTCTACGGTGGTTTAGATAGAAAGCTTGTTGGTGTTGAACATGCAGAACCAATTCATGAAATAATTTCATAAATAAAACAAATCACTCTAGGAAATGACTAAAAAAGTCATTTCCTATATGACAATTCCCTTATTACCCATTAATCGTAAAAAACTCATAACATATAGACATGTTTTGTTATCTATAACGGTAGTAGTCAATTCAATTAACAAATAGAGACTGTATGCAGCTTATTTCATTTCTTATTTTCACACTTGGTGTCCTAGCTGTCACTATGTATTTAACTCGTAAAGATGACCACGACTCATCCGACGGCTACTTCCTTGGTGGCAGAAGTCTTACTGCTGGTTTTATCGCCGGTTCACTCATGCTAACAAACCTTTCTACTGAACAATTGGTTGGACTCAATGGCTCAGCATTCATCAACGGTCTCAGTGTTATGGCTTGGGAAGTTGTAGCTGCCATATCCCTCGTTATAATGGCTCTTTTTTTCCTTCCAAAATTCTTGAAAAGTGGCATTGCTACTGTACCTCAATTTCTTGAAGAACGATTTAATGCAACAACAAGAAAAATAACGTCGATCATCTTTATTTTTGCTTACGCCGTGATCCTTCTTCCACTTATACTATTCACCGGTGCAAAAGGAATGATCAGTATATTAGGTCTTGACACAATGCTCGGGATGGAATTCTCTCAATGTCTATGGATTGTCGTCATACTTATTGGTGTTCTTGGGTCAGTTTACGCTATTTTTGGTGGTCTCAAAGCTGTGGCTGTCTCGGATACATTAAATGGCTTTGGATTGCTTGTCGGCGGTATAGCCATTAGTTATTTTGCCCTTAGTACCGTGGGCGGAGACAAAGGTATTTTTGAGGGTTATGCGCTAGTAAAACAAACTATTCCAGAAAAATTCAACTCTATCTCAAATCCAGATGGCGACGTACCCTTCTACACTCTTTTTACTGGAGTTCTTCTTCTAAATCTTTTTTACTGGACCACAAATCAACAAATTATTCAGCGAACCTTCGGTGCAACTAATCTCGCTGAAGGTCAAAAAGGCGTCCTGCTTGCTGGTGGTCTCAAAATTCTCGGCCCCTTGATTCTTGTTCTCCCCGGACTACTTGCTTACTACTTTCACACACAAGGCCTAATGAAAATGCCACTCAAAGATAATGGCTTGCCAGATGCAGACCAGGCTTATGGCATGCTAGTTCAAACAGTTATGCCTGTCTGGATGACTGGTTTCTTTGCCGCTGTTTTACTTGGTGCAATTTTAAGTTCATTTAACTCTGCTCTTAACTCGACGTGTACACTCTTTAGCTTAGGTGTTTACAAGGGTATCATTAATAAAAACGCCTCAGAAGAGCAAATTATTGGAATTGGCAAGAAATTTAGCTGGATCATTGCTATTTCATCTATGATTATTGCACCGTTACTGATGGGACAAACAAGTATATTTGGTTACCTACAAAAGATGAACGCCATCTACTTCGTGCCCATTTTTGCCGTCGTAATTGTCGGCATGCTAACAAAACGTGTACCGGCCATAGCTGCAAATATCGGTATGGTTTTCGCCTTTGTGGTTATCATTGGGGTTTACTTTACCGGACTTGGTGGAATCATCGACCCTAAGTCTGACATGTTCATCTTACACAACTTCCACTTTATCGGCATGGTTCTATTGCTTTCAATTGCCATTATGCTAATAATCGGCAAAGCTACACCTATGGCCAAACCATTTATTCATAAACACTCGGGTGATGTCGATATGACTCCTTGGAAAGGTGCTAAACCAGCGGGCGCAATTCTCATCGCAATCGTTTTGGCAATCTATATTAACTTTGCTGACATGAGCGTTATCGGTGCAGTTGCAACTTCTGAGAAAGCCTATGCAGGCTTATTTATACTGGGTGTAGTTTTTACTATTTTTAAATTTATCAAGAGTGCTAACTCTAAAGATACTACTGTTAAATAAATTGATTTAGCAGTAGAGAGTTAAAATTATTAAAGTCATTTATTCTTCAAAGCTTTGAGTCCAATGAACTCAATTTACAAAAAAATTTATGCTTTTAAGTAAAGGTCTGTCAAAAATAAATGTTTCACATCATACTGAATTTAACACGATTAATCACACAATTAAATTAGGAAGGAAATGTGAAACTATTAAGTGCGCTACTTATAACGCTATTTCTCACTTCATGTTCTACTGCTGAAGCGACTAAAGAAAAGAAGCCAAATGTAATCGTCATCCTATCTGACGATATGGGTTTTTCAGATATAGGCTGTTACGGCAGTGAAATCGAAACTCCAAATCTCGACAAAATGGCTTCCAATGGACTGCGTTTTAGTCAATTCTATAATACTGGCCGTTGTTGCCCTACCCGCGCTTCTTTACTAACTGGTGTTTATC
Organism: Lentisphaeraceae bacterium; assembly: GCA_021232515.1. Lineage (GTDB taxonomy): Bacteria > Verrucomicrobiota > Lentisphaeria > Lentisphaerales > Lentisphaeraceae > JAKVBD01. Next base: position 11,206 of record JAJPOQ010000088.1, on the reverse strand, counting down.
AACATCAAGCAGGTATTGGTTGGATGACTACTGATAGAAAGCAACGTGGGTACAAGGGTGACCTAAGTAAGGAAGTTGTCACTATTGCCGAAGTTATGAAAACTGCTGGTTACAGCACTTACCTTTCGGGCAAATGGCACATCACACCTTATCACTTAACCAACTACAGTAAGCACAATTGGCCAAAGCAACGAGGTTTTGATCGTTTCTATGGTACTATCCTCGGTGCAGGAAGTTTCTATGACCCAACTGGTTTAACTCGTGAAAATGATTATATATCACCACTCAACGACCCTGAGTATAAGCCTGAAACTTATTACTACACTCATGCTATTTCTGATCATGCAGTCCGCTACATAAAGGAACACGACAAAGAAAAGCCATTCTTTATGTATGTTTCTTATACTGCAGCTCACTGGCCTATGCATGCACTTAAAAAAGACATCGATAAATACGACGGCAAATATGACGAAGGCTATGAAGCTATTCGTAAAAAGCGTATAGAAAAAATGAAAAAACTTGGGATCATAGCGCCTCAGTGGCAAATCACTCCTAGAGATGGCAAACCATGGTCTACTGTAAAAAACAAAGAGTGGGAAGCTGCCTGTATGGAAGTTTACGCCGCCATGGTTGACTCTATGGATCAAGGCATTGGACAAATCATCGATGAACTTGATAATAAAGGCGAACTAGAAAATACTCTTATCCTTTACCTCCAAGACAACGGTGGCTGTGCTGAAGGCCTTGGAAGAAGACCTCGCAAACCTATAAAAACGACTATGACCAAGGAACAGTTTCAAGGTAAAATGATTCCTGACGTAACTCGCGAAAACAAACCAGTTCTCACTGGCCAAGATGTTATGCCAGGCGGTCCTGATTCTTACATCGCCTATGGTCGTGACTGGGCAAATGTTTCAAATACTCCATTTCGTCTCTATAAGCACTATGTTCATGAAGGTGGCGTTGCCACTCCACTAGTAGCTCACTGGCCAGCCGGAATAAAGGCTAAAAACAAATGGCGCCATACTCCGACACACTTAATTGACATTATGGCTACATGTATTGATCTTGGCGATGCAAAGTATCCTTCTGAGTACAAAGGAAATACTATTGTTCCTCTTGAAGGAAAAAGTTTAAAAACTGTATTTGAGAACGATAACATGGAAGACAGGCAGATCTTTTTCGAACACGAAAAAAACCGCGCTATCCGTGATGGAAAATGGAAACTTGTTGCTAAAGGTCTTGAAGGAAAGTGGGAACTTTACGATATGGATAAAGACCGCACTGAGATGAATGACCTTGCTGAAAAGATGCCCGCTAAAGCTAAAGAGCTTGAAGATGCATGGGAAGCTTGGGCTCAACGTGCTCACGTGAAGCCATTCCCAATTAAGAAAAATAAAAAACGCAAGAAATAAGCTTTTGTGCTAGGCAACCTTCGGGTTGCCTACTTATTTTCTGTATATAAAACATCCTCAACCACATCTCTTTATAAGTTTCTTGAGTAACTTTAAATAAAAACTCAAAAAATAATTATGAAACTTCTGCTCACAAGCTTTCTCTTTTTTTCGCTACAAATATATGGACAACAAAAACCAAATATTGTTTTTATTTTTATAGATGATATGGGCTGGTCTGACTTCTCATGTTTCGGTAATACAGATGCAAAGACCACCAATATTGATAAACTTGCTACGCAGGGAATATGTTTCGAACAGTTCTATGTAAATTCCCCAATCTGCTCACCATCTCGCGTTGCTGTATCCACTGGTCAATATCCACAAAAATGGAAAATAAGCTCTTATTTAGCGAACCGAAAGACTAACAAACATCGTGAAATAGCTGATTGGCTTGACCCTAAAGCTCCTATGTTAGCAAGAAGTCTAAAGAAAGCTGGCTATGCCACCGGCCACTTTGGTAAATGGCATATGGGCGGACAACGAGATGTTGGCGATGCACCCCTTATAACTGAGTATGGATTTGATGAATCCCTAACAAACTTCGAAGGCCTTGGACCTCGCCTACTACCTTTAGTACGAACACCCATGAAACCTGAGTTTAAAAAGATTTGGACCGACTCTGAAAAACTTGGCCGAGGAAAAGTTACTTGGACAGACCGTGCAAAAATCACTGGTGAATTCACCAAAAACGCTCTTAAATTTATTCAAAAAGCAGAGAAAAATAAAAAACCATTTTATGTGAATATCTGGCCAGATGATGTTCACTCACCATTTTTTCCTAGTTTGGAAGGTTGGGAAAACGGCAAAGATAAACGAAACCTTTATCTGTCAGTCCTCAAAGAAATGGACACACAACTTGCTACTTTATTTGACTACATAAAAACGAGTAAAGAACTCAAGGACAATACTTTGATTTTAATCTGTTCTGACAACGGGCCCGAAAAAGGCGCTGGTCGTGCAGAGAAACTAAAAGGTTACAAAACTCACCTCTATGAAGGTGGTATACGCTCTTCTCTCGTTGTCTGGGGACCTGGAATTATCCCTCAAGAAAAACATGGGACTCGAAATAAGGGCTCTCTTTTCTCGGCAATCGATCTTGTCCCTTCTATACTTCACCTTGCTGGGATTAAAAATGATATTATATATGATGGTGAAGTACTAACTAACACTCTTATTGGGAAGTCTGATTCCTCTCGAGTTAAACCCATTTTTTATCGACGCCCACCAGATAGAAAAGCTTTTTATGGCATCGAAAACTTACCAGACTTAAGTATGCGTCATGGAAACTGGAAACTCCTTTGTAACTATGATGGAAGCAACCCGCAACTCTATAATATCCCAAAAGATCATTCAGAATCAAAAAACTTAATAGATGTACGGCCTGACATTACACAAAAAATGATCAAAGAAGTTCTAAGGTGGAACGGTACACTACCTAAAGACAATGGTGATGCTCAACCCAAACTCAGAAACAAATAAAGCTACCCCACAATCACATCGTGAAATAACTCAAACTTCAGTCTAAGCTCAGTTGATTTCCCATCGCGCTATATTAAATTGGTCACTAGTTCGTGCCCATGGTGAAACGGATATCACAGGAGTCTCCGAAGCTCTAGTTGCAGGTTCGATTCCTGCTGGGCATAAATTCCTCTATAAAAATTCTTTCATAACGACTTCCTTTCGCAAAGTAAAAAGAATGGAACGTAGCCTTTGCTAAGAAACAGCTTAATTCCATCGGCATTTTATTGAAATTGAATCTCAGCTTGTTAAAAAATAATGACTTTTTAAACAAAAATTTAGAATAATACTAAAATATCTTCTTGAACTTAGAGTTGAGAGTATAGAGTAAGGAAGGGTTTGATTACCCACGTACGTAAAAAATTTATAAGGATTCATCATGAACGTTGACCAACACCTAAAAGTTGCCCAGTGGCACATGGAACAAGCTAGACTTCACGCTACAAATGGCGATCACAAATGTGGATGCCCAGTAAACGATGTTTACAAAAAATGCATCGACGAGATCGAAGCTGGTCTTGTTAAAGAAGAAACTACTTGCGACGTATAGTAGTTCTTTTTAAATAAAGATTCTTAAACGCCAGTTTCACGACTGGCGTTTTTTTGTGCCTTAATCAATTGAGTAGGAGGCGAGATTTCTCTCGCCGACCTCTCACACCACCGGGCATACGGTTCCGTACCACGGCGGTTCCTGTATGACTTCATTACATATTGAAGTCGTATAATCTTTACTAAGCACCCAGCTATATCTCACAGATACTGTCTGCTACATCCAACTTTAAGGCTCCTTTCGGACATCTGCTCTAAAGAATTAAAGAGCTTCTGCATTCATATCATACAGGTTCAACCCTTCAGCTTGCGGTAACAAGCCTAGTATGGCATCGGCTGACTTCTATACTCCCATCCATATACTTCACAGTATATGTAGCCAAGAGCAGGAACATAGACCTCCCGAGGTAAGACGCGTGACCTTCACACTTATGCCTGCCGTATTTACAACTATAGCTTCTGTATAAGTATTGGGCTTTGGTAGTGATGGATACCTCACCCGCTATAACTGCCTCATATACGATTTCTGTTCGTCAGGCCAGTGCTTTGCTTACTGCTTCCTTCAGATTCCTCCTCACGAAGGACACCCTTACAGCTCAGCTAATCGTTCCCCTTATAGGGCCGATAGTGGACTTACACCACCAAGTCATTCAGCCACCACCAAGTGTACTGAAACGATGCATTAAAGCATCACGCGCCATGCTCGGCGCACCACCAAAAAAAGTGACCTATAAAATAGGCCACCTCCCGATCTAGCAATTCCTGTTATTGCCCAATAATTACTCCACTAGATCTATTCCCTCGTCCTCTTTAAGTTCTACTGCCTTAGGCTTAGCTTTAACCACTATGGAAGATGGTAAGTAACGATAAAATACTGTCAGCATAAGGGCACTTAGTGTTGTGGCGTATACTTTTTGACTTGTACCGTCTCCTGGTATGTGTTGCGGCATATTTGGGTATTCCCAGTAACCTTCGTTGTGTTGGTTTTTACTAAGCTCACTAACAAACTTCTTTTTCCACGGTGTCCAAAGTCTCTTATTTTCACTTTGAAATAAAGCGTTGGTTGCGTAGTACCAGCCATATAAAGAGCGTCCCGGAGCATTCTGCCAATTCAACTTCTTTATGTCTGACTCGGCAATGATCTTCAGTTCATCTTGAATCCCTTCATAGTTCCCTTCTCTAAAAAGTTGCAAACACAGAACCCCAACTGCTCTCATCGTATGTTTACCGGCGCCCTTAGATGTTGAAGGATCGTTGTTTGACATAGCATAAGGAAAAGACTTATCTGAGTCTGCCGCCATTTTCAGCCACGTAACAGACTTAGATATAGCCTCCTCAAGCCCCTCTTGCTCCACCCCTGCCCCATAAGCTGCTTTTAGTGCTTGATAGTTCCAACCAGCAAACGATAAGTCTTGACGTGCTTGAGATGACTTGTACCCATAGTCATAACTACCACCTTCTTGGATTCCCTTAACCAAAACTTCTAAACACTCTTTAAGGCGTTCTTCTATAACCGACATACCTGTCATAGCGTAGGCATCTGCAAGAGCATAAGTTTTTATGGCGTGAGGATAACCGTGATGCCCCGACTTATTTATAGGATCATATACGAGCCACTCTAACCCTTTCCTAACTGTGACGCCGTACTTTTTAGAATTCTGCGTTTCCCCATGTGCAAGAAAAGTTAGTACTGCAAGGCCTGTGTAAGCTGATTGACCTGCAGCTCCCCATGAACCATCGGGCTTTTGTACTTTTTGTAACCAATCTAAAGCTTTGAGTACTGCAGGGCCAGCCTCAGGAACACCCGCACCAACTAAACTACTTCTTATACCATCTGCAGTTCTCGCATTCCCTATATTTGGGCTGCCCATAGGTGTAACAACAACAGATTCAACTGTATCTAAAAGGGGCTCATCTGAAATCTCAGGCGTATCTTGCTGATCCTCCGTTAAGTCTTCTATGGGATCTACCGTTTCAACGTCCACAACTGTCATAGGTTGGGCAATAGGAGTCACTTCTGTGATTGGTATAGATTTTTCTATTTCTTGGGTCTCGGGCTTAGGTATATCTATCGGTTCTTTTTTTGGTGGAATAGTTACCTGTATATCGTCTTTTTCTTTCGGTAGGACCTTATCCACAACCAATAAAGCCAAAACTATGATCAATGATACATGAAACAGAGTAGACAGGACTGGACCTGCCAAGCTCTCGATTAATCTTTTGCGTCTATAGCTTTCGTCATATAACTCGTCATTCATTTCAGAGTTATCGTCAAACTCATACTTATCCATATTCATCCTCTCTTGTTGATAAATATACTATAAATATCTTTTTTGTCGATTTCAATTCATTTTTGGCATATTTGTCACTTTTATCATATAGACACAAAAAAGGCCTGCTAAAAAGCAGGCCTTAGAAAATTTATTTCTTTTGAATAGAAAGAAGCTCTATGTCAAAAATAAGTGTAGCGTTTGGTGGGATTCTTGGAGGAGCACCGCGCTCACCATAAGCAAGATTACCAGGAATCTTGAATCTAAACTTAGAACCAACAGCCATAAGTTGTACGCCTTCTGTCCAACCTGGGATAACTCCACTTAGTGGGAAAGTTGCAGGCTGACCACGATCAACACTACTGTCAAACTTAGTACCATCAGTTAGGTAACCAGTGTAATGTACAGAAACTGTATCTTCTTTTGCTGGCTTATCGCCTTCAGCAGCCTTAACTACTTTGTACTCAAGTCCAGTAGCAGTCTTAGTAAGCTTCTCTTTAAGGAATGACTTTAGACCGTCAAGATTCTTACGCTTTTGCTCATCTTGAACAACTTGAAAAGCTTTTTGAAACGTAGCTTGATCTACAGGATTCTTTCCGCCTTTAACAGCTGAAGAAATGGCCTTTAAAAAATCTTCAAGACTTACATATTCTTTTTGTGATGAAAGCTGACCACCGATGTTATAGCCATAAAAAGTACTAACAGTTTTGATAGCCTCTTCAAGACTTGGTTTTGCTTCAGCAGCTGCCGGTGCAGGCTTCTTAGCATCTTCAGCAGTAGCAAATAAAGATGCACTAACTAAGCCACAGAAAACAGCTTTTTTTAGTTTGGTCATTTTCATTACGAAATCCTTAATTATTTTGGATAAATTGTCGACCTAAAGAGACTGCATTATGAGCACAAAACAAGAACAAATAGAAAAAATAGAACAAGTTCAAGATGATCCAAGCTGAATTATTTGGAGGAGATCCACAGACTCTATATTTGAATGAAGGAAAGCTGTTACTGTATCGTAACTTTTTTGAGCTCAGCCAAAGCTTAAAGTTTTTAGATGACATCTCCCAAAATACTCATTGGGAACAAAGTCAAATACACATGTTTGGCAATAATATACCAATCCCTAGGCTAAATGCCTGGTATGCTGATGAAGGTAAAGACTACGCTTATTCCGGAATCCAACTTCAAAGGAACAATTGGAGTCCTGCTCTAACTGTCATTAAAAATGAAATAGCCGCAAACTTGAATTTCAGTTTTAACTCTGCCCTTCTGAACTTATATAGAAATGGTGAAGACTCGGTTGATTGGCACGCAGATGACGAAAAAGAACTCGGACAAAACCCTATAATTGCATCTGTAAGTCTTGGGCAAGAAAGGAAGTTCTCCATTCGACACAAAGTTCATAAACAAGATAAACTCACTCTGACACTTCCTCATAACTCCCTACTCATCATGCAAGAAAATTTGCAACATCTCTATGAACACAAAGTTCCCAAGGAGAAAAATATATCTAAACCAAGATTAAACATAACCTTCAGAAAGATAATATCTTAAAACGGTTTCTAGGTTGAATCGTTCATTTTTACCCGTAGAATTGTTCCATAATAATTAATTTGGATTTTAAAATGTTTGCAGTTTTGACACTCAATTGTTCCGATAAACGAGGAATAGTTGCGGATGTAACACAGTTTCTGTACAAAGTTGGCGGCAATGTCTTGGACTCTCAACAGCATAGAGAAGAACTTGGCAATCAATTTTTCATGTATGTGAAGTTCGATATTAAAGATCTGACATGCACTCGTAAAGAGCTTCAAGAAGACATGAGTTCAATTGCTACAAAGTATGACATGCAATGGAAACTTAGCTTTTCTGATAATGCAAAAAAGATGGCAATCATGGTCTCTAAGTATGACCACTGCCTCTATGATATACTTTTGCGTCACAAATATGGTGAACTCAATACTGAAATAGCATTAATTATTAGTAATCACCTAGATCTCGAAAATGTTGCAGAGCACTTTGGTGTTCCTTATTTTTATATCCCTAGATCAAGAGCAAATAAAGAAGAAGCTGACCAAAAAGCGCTAGAACTATTTCAAAGCCACCAAGTAGACTTTGTTGTCATGGCTCGCTACATGCAAATATTGACCCCTACTATACTGAACGAGTACCACCACAGGATTATAAATGTCCACCATGGCTTTCTCCCTGCATTTAAAGGTGCTAAGCCATATCATCAAGCATATGAGAAAGGCGTTAAGCTTATCGGTGCTAGTAGCCACTACGCTACAGAAGAACTGGATATGGGTCCATTGATTGAACAGGAAACTGCCAGAGTTGATCACTCATACTGTGTAGAAGACTTAGTAAGGCTTGGTCGTAGTATTGAATCAAAAGTTCTCGCAGATGCTGTAAAGGCTCACTCTGAAGACCGTATAATCGTCTTCAACAACAGAACAATCGTTTTCTCATAAGGAGTAATATGAAAAAGCTTATCACCATACTCTGTTTACTCCTCACGCCAGTGATACTTGCAGAAGAGAAGAAAGAAGAACAAAAAATAACGAGTGAACAACTCTTTGTCGATGCACTCCTCTTAACTGAAAACTTAGCAAAAATATTAGAAACTGCTAAAGATAAAGAATCGTCTAAACAAGCAGCTTTGAAAATAAACGCGATGGTTCCAAGAGCTCAAGTCATATCTCAAAAAGCAAAAAAGTTTGGGATGAACAACCTGAGTAAGGAAGAAAGGAAAACTTTGACTGAGAAGTACAGAGACAGAATGATGAAAGCAACAGGAAAAATCATTCAGCTAACAAACTCTCTTAAGGGAAACAAGCCTGTCGCGTCGGCTATGATGGCTATCAAACAAGCCATGCAATAAAAAAGGCCGCTAAAAGCGGCCTTGTGAAAAAGTCTTACGTAAGAACTTGTCGAAGCTTTTCGACGAAAGCCTTTATGCCAATTGGCTTACTAATAAGATCGTCTGCTTGTATCTCATCGATCTCTTTCTTAGTTTCCTCATCTGCATATGCTGTCATGATGATAATTTTTACATCTTTGAAATCAGCATTACTTCTCATCTGACGACAGAATTCAAAACCATTCATCTTAGGCATTCTTAAATCAAGTAAAACTATTGATGGATGCCAACTTCCTACGATAAGAGCTGCATCTATACCGTTCGTTGACTCTTTAACGTCAAAGTCACCAGCAATACTCAAACAGTCTTGAGCAAATTGGCGGAAGTTTTCATCGTCATCAACTATTAGTACTTTCGCTCTTTCAGAGTCTCCAGCGTCTTTAGCTTTCTTTTCGGTAGCAACATTTATATCAAAGCCACGCTTATCTGCAAATTCTATTAAGTCAGATCTACGGAATCTTCTATGTCCACCCGGAGTTGTAGCTGGAGTCAACTCACCTCTTTCTACCCAGTTTATCAAACTGGTACGAGCTATACCCAGAAGGTCAGCTGCTTCATTGGTCGTTAGTATCTCTTTAGACATTATGATTGTATTCCAAATTTCGAAATTTTTCTAAATTACATATTTAGATAATATAAAAAGTTTAGATGGATAAACAAGCCTAGTGGGACAGATTTGTCGTTTTGAGCATAACTTTAATTAAACAAATTCACCAAAGGCGAATATTTCACATCTCAAAACAACTAAAGGTAATTAACTTACCACTTTTTCCAAAAGTGAAAAAATGGGGTAGCTAACCGGGCTTGAACCGGCGACAACCGGAATCACAATCCGGCGCTCTACCAACTGAGCTATAGCTACCACATAAAAAATGTGCTAAACAGTAATTCTAATTTATAAGCTGTCAACTTACATTTAAGCTTATATCAAAAATTTATTTAATTAAAGGATCTAACTTACCTGCCTTCTGAAAAGCAAGTTCTCTTTCAACACAACTTGGACAAGTTTTACAAGGCTTTTCGCCACCACGATAACAAGTCCATGTTTTAGCAAAATCGACACCATTCTCAAAACCTATGTCGACCACCTCTCCTTTGCTTTTATTTACAAATGGAGCAAGTATCTCTACACCTTTACGTCGATTCAAAGACATAACTTGATTCATCTTATCTAAGAAGTCGACGGTACAGTCCCAGTAGCCATATTCGTCTTGAGCTTGAGCGCCATAAAAAATCTGGCGGCAATCGCGACTCTCTGCATAAGAAGCTGCAAGTGAAAGCAACATCATATTTCTATTTGGAACATAAGTAATCGGCTGATCTAAATCCGCGTCACTAATATTTTCTAAATCGGGAACATCTATAACATCGCCAACTAAAGATGAAGAGCCTTGGAGTATCTCTTTCATAAAGTGCAGATCTAACACTCTATGCTCTTTAACCTGCGGAAGTTTGTCGCAGTTCCATTTCGCTTCCTTAAGTTCACGTGAGTGCTTTTGGCCATAATCAAAAGATAAGGCATACACTTCGTCTACTTTTAAACTATTTACCGCGTAGTGAAGTAAGGATACTGAGTCCATACCGCCACTCACTAAAATAACACATTTTTTCATCATACTCTCAAAATAAAAAGGGGCAGCTTGATCAAAAGCCGCCCCACAAAATATTTAACTATAAGTTCTGTCTAGAACGCAACTCTTCTTACCTGAACTAAATCAGTATGGCCTGCAAAGATTTTTGCAATACCATCTTGTTGAAGAGTTCTCATATTATCCTTAATTGCTTGATCTCGGATCTCTGGAACAGGCGCGGATTTAGCAACAAGCTTTTTCATCGCAGCAGTACCATTTAAAACCTCATGTATACCCATACGACCCCTGTAACCAGTATGTCCACACTTGTCGCAACCAGTTGGCTTATAGAGTTCTAGGTTATCCATATCTAAGCCCAAGTCACCCATATACTCTGCACCATAGAAGTGAACAAGTTTATCAATTTCTTCTTGATCAGGCTTATAGGCTTGCTTACATTTACCACAAAGTGTTCGAATGAGACGCTGAGCGACAATACCAACAAGTGCATCTGCAAAGTTCATTGGGTCAAGACCGATGTCCAACAAACGAATAATAGTTTCAGGAGCTGAGTTCGTATGTAAAGTGGAGAATACCAAGTGACCTGTCAAGGATGCTTCAATACCACTACCCGCAGTTTCTTCATCTCGCATCTCACCAATAAGAATAACATCTGGGTCACACCGCAAAAATGATCTTAGAGCTGCTGCAAATGTTAAACCCGCTTTAGGTAAAACCTGAACCTGCTGCAGACCATTTTGTGTTATTTCCACTGGATCTTCAGCTGTTAAAATTTTTCTTTCTTCAGTATTTAAAACGGCTAATATGGCATGAAGCGTAGTTGTTTTACCTGAACCTGTTGGTCCTACCACGAGAACGATACCATGCGGATGAGCAATCATATCTTTAATTGTTGCTTGG
>JAJPOQ010000079.1 GCA_021232515.1 Lentisphaeraceae bacterium | reverse complement strand
CAACACTAGGAGGAAGAAGAAAAGGTTGGTCTTGACTATAATCTTTGAATTTCTTCATGAGTTTATTTTTACAATAACAAAAAAGCGCCAATAGAAAAATCCATTGACGCTTTTTGAAGAGACTTTTGATACAGCCCCTTTAAAGTATAAATTATTTAATTAAGCGCGTTTTTCACTTCTACGGCTAGAACGTCTTTCGCCACCGCCGCCACCGCGTCGATCATCTCTTCTGTCACCACGACGTGGACCACCACCGCCGCCACCGCGTCGGTCATCTCTTCTGTCACCACCGCCACTACGACGCCCACTAAACTTTCTGCCGCCAGATCTTTCTGAAGACTTTGCAGGGCCTTCTTCTACAGCGAAAGGTTTACCAGAGTCAGTTTCACAACGCTTGTTGAATGATGCAACTATTGCTTTTGCATCTTTAGTAGGAACTGAGAATGTGCAGAAGTGTCTTTTGATTCTTAGATTGTTGATAGATCTACCGGCAACTCCACCTTTTTTCTCGATGAATGGAATGAGCGTACGTCCAGTAAAGTCGTCAGCTATACCCTTTTCGATACGGATAAGAGTTTCTTCGCCGTGATCTTTTTGAGTTGGGAGAGTTTTGTATGCATTTGTATCAAACGCATTTCCAAGGTGTAGTTCTAGAAGTTTTGCAATCACTTCTTCAGGATTATGCTCTTCAACAAGTTTAGCCGCAACTTCTTTGTTAGATTCAGAAGGTTCAACAGTAGTTAGTTTCTTGTTGAATTGTTCTTTCTTTGTAAAAGCGATGCTTTTGCCGTCTGGGACAACTTTCTTTTCAATAGTAAAGCTTGTTGCTCTCATGATTCTTTTGAGACGGCCAATCTCATTTGATACTGCTAGAGTTATAGCTTTACCTTTTTGGCCTTTTCTGCCTGTTCTACCACAGCGGTGAGTATAAGCTTCATCTGATTCTGGAACAGAGAAGTTGATTACGTGTGTGAGGCTGTCAACATCGATACCACGAGCAGCAACATCAGTAGCAACTAGTAGTTTAGATTTTTGACTCTTAAATCTATTTAAAATGGTTTCACGGCTTTTCTGAGCGATATCACCATGTAGGTATTCAGCAGAAATACCGTTGTTATTCAATTCAGATGAAAGAACTTCAGTTTCCGCTTTAGTTTGGCAGAAGATGATACCGTAAAAGTCTTCTTCGAGAGTTAGTATACGATTTAGCGCTTCAAGTCTATGAGCTCTAGAAGTTTCGTAGTAAACATGCTCGATAAGGTTTTGAATGTCTTTTGAACGTTCAACTTTAACTGTCTTAGGCTCAGTTAGGTATTTTTTAGCAATGTTTTCAATTCTCTTAGGAAGAGTAGCTGAGAACATAAGTCTCTGAGAATCTTTAGGAGTGCAGTCAAGGATGAACTCTATGTCTTCGATGAAACCCATGTTGAGCATTTCGTCAACTTCGTCAAGTACAAGGAAGTCTAGATCGTCAAGGATCAATTTACCTCTTTGGATCATGTCAATTACACGACCAGGAGTACCAACAACGATATCAACACCGCGCTCAAGTGCACGTGCTTGGTCTCTAAAAGGCTGACCACCGTATACTGGGAAGATCTTTAGCTTAGAGTTAGGAGTAAAAGAGCTCATTTCCTGACAAACCTGAACAGCAAGTTCACGAGTTGGAGCTAAAACAAGTGCTTTCGTATCTTTAGAAGGTGTGATTTGGTTACAAAGTGGTAGTCCAAATGCAGCAGTTTTGCCTGTGCCAGTCTGAGCCATCGCGATGATGTCAGTTTGTTCATTTAGCAGAATAGGAATAACCTGTTCTTGAACTGGTGATGGCTCTGTAAAACCTTTTTCGCTGATTGCACTGATGATGTCTTCTCGGAGGCCGAGAGCTATAAATTTTTCCATTATATTTCCTGATGGTCTGTCTTAAACAAAGTTCTGTTTACTTGCGACCGTCGAAGATATATCTTCAAAATAAAGAACATCCAGATTGGGATTGCCTTGTAAATAGCAAGCGTTACAGAAGGTTTTGTTGTAGTTTTCGTGTAAGCGGCGAAAATAACATCAAATAGATAAAAGGCAAGCTCTAGTTAGTCTTTTATCTAAAAAGGACTATCTCGAATTATTCAGATTCTAAACTTGCGAGGTATTTATCCGCCGAGTTACTAACGATGACGCCGTAGTTTGCTGCACCTAGCCAACCTGACATGATTATACCAACAGAACCTGCATGGTAAAGGCCTTTGATTTGCTTCGGTAGCTCTTGGCTTATCTTTAAACCATCAAACTTAGTTCCAAATGATGTGCCCATGTGTGAAAGTGTATAAAACTCTACAGACCTGGGAGTTGCAGCTTCTAAGTAGTGGATTTTCTCGCGAATACCTGGGACGTACTTTTCGAGAGATTCGATCGTTTCGTCGATCATTTTATCTTTTGCTATTTGGTACTGTTCATCAGATAGACTTGCCCAGTCGTCATACTTTGAATTGATTGAAGCAACTATTGTGTAGCGGTTTCTCTCAGGGCGCATTTCAGGATAGTAGACGCTGTAAGTGCGACTTGTTATATCCATTGATGTTAGGGCATCTGAATCGTACTCTGGATGTATAGAAGTAAAGACTAAGTCGCCAAAATAAGGGATTTCTTCTTCTTTGTCGATGCCAATGTAAACTTGGCAGGAAGATGTATTTACTTTTACGTCGTCCAGTTCTTTCACGAAGTCTTCATCTAGGTTTTCGCGCCCGACCATCTTGTATATAGTAGGGTGGATACCAGCATTGGAAATAACACAGTTTGCTTTGACTGTTTTATTGTTGACGATCACCCCACTAGTTTTGCCATCTTCTACAAGTATTTTTTGAACCAAACACTTCGTGCGAATGTCAACGCCGTTAGTTTCAAGGATCTCCTGCATCTTATTGATCATGTCGTCCGTGCCACCGTTATAGATGTAGACGCCTTTACTCATAAAGTTTGAAAAGACTATACCGTAAGAAATCGCTGGTTCGTCTAGAGTACTGCCATTTGCATAAGTGATAGGCTCCATGAGAAGTCGCCACACGTCTGTACGTCCAGGAAAGAACTGTTCGAACATTTCGCGGGTAGTCATCTTATTGTCATCGTAGTAGTTCATTTTGGCTAAGTGGTCGTAAAAGCCAATAACCTTATCTTTTTCGATGCCGAACTCTTCAACAATGATGCGTGTGAAGTCTTCTCTAGTAAAAGTTGTTTCTAGAGTGAATTGTGGATTGTCAAAACGGACGCTCTCAACTTGTTCGATATTATCAGCTAGTTCTTTACTCCAATATTTACGAAGAGTTTTTTTCATGCCAATAGGGAAGCCGTGAAGGGATATGTCAAAGATGTGACCGCGTCTTTTAAAGTACTGAGCCAGTCCGCCAAGAATGTAGTGTTGTTCAAGAAGTAAAACAGAGCGACCTTGTTTTGCCATGCAGTTGGCAGATGTGAGGCCAGCTAAACCACTGCCTATGACGATAACATCGTATTCGTCTTTGACATCTTTAAGGTGTGAGTCACCGCCAATATTACTTTCTCTGTAAGTACGATCTTTCTTAATCTTAGAGGGTTTAGCTCTTAGCGGTTGTTCTACTGACATAAGTTTGTAAAGTCCTGATCACTAAAGTTTGAATCACTTTATTTACCCGAAGTTTTTCTTCTGTCGAAGCGATACGTAAAAATTTTCCAAAGAAAATCTTTTTTCGTAGATATTACAACTCTATCTACATCGTCAAAAACAACTTTTGATTCGTTGTTGGCATACTTAATGAGCCTGTCTTGAGATAACTACAGTTTGAGGTGGAGCCTATTGTGGAATATAGGCAAGCGAAGCATGAATAGTGAGTCGTTAAACGCATCATAGCTGTTGGGAAATTTGACAAACAGAAAACGGGAGCAGTGAATGAATACCAAATTGGTGCTCATAATATCAATACTAGTGGGTTGTTGCTCACTACATGCAGAGGAGTCGGGGGATGATTTATCACTCTCGCTTGATAAGCTTTTTAGTTTGAAAGTAACCTCTGTATCGGGTACAGCGATGGATATGAAAAAGTCTCCGGCTGCTATCTATGTGATAACCTCTGAAGATTTTAAGAAACAGGGCCACACAACAATCGCTGAAGCTTTAAGGAATGTCCCCGGTTTTTATGTTTCACAAGTAGATTCAAATAAGTGGTCGATATCATCTCGTGGTTTTGCAGGTAGGTTTTCGAATAAGTTACTTGTTCTAGTTGACGGACGCTCGGTATATAATCCACTCTTTTCCGGTGTTTACTGGGAGATGCAGGATATGATTTTGGATGATATAAATAGAATTGAAGTTATTCGTGGTCCGGGAGCAACGCTCTGGGGGGCTAACGCAGTGAATGGTGTTATTAACATTGTAACGAAAGGCGCTAGGGAAACTCAAGGTGGCCATGTTAAGCTCGCTACAGGAACTCTTGAAGACTTGATTAGTCAGTTTAGATGGGGCGATCAAATAAGTGATGATGTGTTTTATCGTATTTGGGGTAAATACTCAGCAAGAGGAGCCAGCTACAATAGTGCAGAGCAGCAGGAGGTTGATCAATGGGACCTTGCTAGCTGGGGTGGCCGTGTTGACTGGTATGCCACAGATAAGGATACAATATCAATAATTTCAAATTTTGCGAAATCTAACGACGTTGGAGACCGCACAATCCAGGCAGGGCAGACAACCTATACACCTTTTGGACCACCTATTCCTCAGGCTGCGCCAGGTGTATATTCCTCAACTTCGGTAGGCGGGGATACAGAATTTGACTACAGAAACATTACAATGCGCTGGGAACGAGTACTTAGCTCCAATTCTGGTTTTGCAGTTCAAGCTTACTATGACTTTACTAGAACAAATAGTTTGTCGTTAGGTGAAGATAGAGAAACGTTAGATTTGGATTTTCGTCATTGGATGGATTTAAATGCTGATAACTCCTTTATATATGGCTTTGGAGTAAGGACTACAAAGGATGAAATTGAGAGTACATTTATAACAGAGGTTGGTCCAGATAATCGTAGAGCATCAACATTCAGTGTGTTTTTTCAAAATACTACAAGATTGACAGACGATTTGTCGTTCATGTATGGTTCAAAAATAGAACATAATGATTACACTGGAGTTGAGATTCAGCCAAGTGTAAGATTAACTTATGACTTTTCTGAAAATACTACTTGGTGGGCATCAATATCTCGAGCAGTTAGGACACCATCACGAGTAGATGATGACTTTACCCAAAGAATACCTGCAGTATCGAATGTTATAGGTATAACTAACGAAGGTGATAGAAACGGTGATTCAGAAGAGTTGTTAGCTTACGAATTAGGCGTTAGAACTAACCTTCATGAGAAAGTATCTATGGATTTGGCTATGTTTTATAATGATTATAGCCATCTTTCCGAAATGGTCTCATACAGTACTCAGACTTCAGTTGGACCAGGCTTTTTTGGTCAAGGGACCTTTTCATCAAGAAAAAGTGATATGCATGGCGAAGCTTACGGTGTAGAAGCATCATTAAAATTTGACCTGACAGATAGTTGGCAAGTAACAACAAATTATACTTTTTATAAGATGGCTTTGCATGGTAGAAAAGAAGGCGCTGAAACAGAGACCCCTGAGAACTTAGTAAGTATTCAATCAGATTATAAATTGACAGATAGGCTTAGTTGGCACGCACTTGGATACTACGCTGATAATCAATCTGGATCTAATTATGAAATAGATAGTTACTTTAGAGTAGATTCAGGTTTTGTATATAGACACAGCGATAATTTAGAATTTTCAGCATGGGGTAGAAACTTGTTAGATCCATATCATAGCGAAACTCAAAACATTTTAACAACTTCGGCTCATCAAATACCGAGAAGCTTTTATGTAGAAATGGTATATAAGTTCTAATTCTAAGACCAATAAACAATTTCATAAAGCCTCACAGTTCAAGTGGGGCATTTTTATGCTTACGTCATAAAACAAGTGATATTGGCATGTTTAATGAGATCTTGGTAATCGAAGCCAGTAGATGTAAAGCTGTAGATAGAAACTAAGTCGTAGTTTTAGGCTAAGTTAGTCGAGATGTACATCATGGTGTTGGAAACTTTGACAAACAAGAAACGGGAGCAGAGAATGAATACCAAATTGGTGCTCATAATATCAATACTAGTGGGTTGTTGCTCACTACACGCAGAGGAATCGGGGGATGATTTATCACTCTCGCTTGATAAGCTTTTTAGCTTGAAGGTAACCTCGGTATCTGGGACAGCAATGGATATGAAAAAGTCTCCAGCTGCTATTTATGTGATTCAAAACAAAGACTTTAAGGAGCAGGGGCACTTAACTGTCGCAGATGCTCTTAAAAGCGTTCCCGGTTTCCATGTGGGCAAAGTTAATGGCAATACATGGTCTGTTGGATCTCGAGGATTTGCCGGTCAGTTTGCTAATAAGCTGTTGGTTTTAATTGATGGTAGGTCAGTTTATACACCACTTTTTGCCGGCGTGTACTGGGAGATCCAAGATATGGTTCTTGAAGATATTGACCGAATTGAGGTGATCAGAGGCCCTGGAGCAACTTTATGGGGTGCAAATGCTGTTAATGGTGTGATAAATATAGTCACTAAAAGTAGCAGGGAAACTGTTGGAGGCTACTTAAGATTAGGTGCAAGTGAGATAGAGCAACCGAATACTTCATTAAGATGGGGGGATCAGCTTGGAGACGATTTTTTCTATAGGTTATCAACTAAACACACCAATAAAAGGGATTATGATTATTCCGACGGTGGGGATGGCAATGATAACTGGGACAGCATGCAGTTTAATTTGAAAACTGATTGGTTTGTAACCGCGAAAGATACAATAACAACGATTATGAATATCCAAGAATTTAATGTTGGTGGTTTTAGTAACCCTTTACGTTCTAGCAGGACAAGTAATCCTTTCCCCGGTTTTGCTCCACCTCTAGATTTGTACTTCCCAACTTCAATAGTTAACGAGACTAATTGGCGAAATCAGAATTTTCAAGTTGAGTGGAATAGAGCTTTATCCGCGACAGATGGTTTTACAATTAAATCATATTATGATTTAACTCATAGTAGGGAGCAAACTCTAGATGAGAGAAGAGACACATTTGACATAGATTTTCGTCATTGGTTTGCGGTAAATGAATCAAATGATTTTATTTGGGGTGTTAACCTTAGAAGTACTAATGATGAAATTGAAAATTCAGATTCAATTAGACTTTTTCCTGATGAGAGAAGAATTAATTCTTACAGTGGCTTCTTACAAAATACGACTAGGTTAGATGATAAATTAACTATTATGCTTGGGTCCAAAATAGGATTTAATGATCAGACCGGCTTTGAGTTTCAGCCGAGTGCTAGGATGACTTATGAATATAGCGAGGATACAACTTTTTGGAGTAGTATATCTCGAGCAGTGAGAACTCCAGCTAGGACAGATGATGATCTAAGTATTTTATTCCCAGGAGGGCCAGCTGCATCGATACCGGCTCTGGCAGGTTATGGACCTTTTTTGCCAGGTGAATTTATTGCTTTACCTGTTCAGGGGAATAGAGATACACAATCTGAAGAGCTTATGGCATATGAATTGGGTTTAAGGCAAGATTACTTTGATAAAAAATTGAGTTTAGATTTAGCAGCGTTTTATTTTGACTACAGTAACCTAGGAGCATTTATTATGAATAGTAATGGTACTGCTCTTGAGAGACAGGATAATGGTTACGGCGAATCATATGGTGTAGAAGCAAGTGTTAAATGGAAAGCGTCTAAAGATTTAGATTTTACTTTTAATTATACTTGGTTCAAAGTTAATTTGCATGATACGGATGAGTCTGAAGAAAGGAATAATGCTGAAAACTTATTTTTTACACAAATGAATTATAATTTAACTAAAAATTTAAGTTGGCATACGACTGCATATTACTCCGATAATATTCCTGATAGAGATATACGTAACTATATTACTGTAGATACAGGATTAATTTGGAGAGTTAATGATAAAATGAATTTTGCTTTATGGGGGAAAAATATTTTGGACCCAAATCAATCACAGTATAGTGATACAACATTCTCCAGTAGAAGTTCAGACGTACCAAGAACTATTTATGCTGAATTCTCGTACAATTTTTAGATTGTTGAATGAATAAAGGGTATATAAACGCTTTTATCGGTGCTGCTGAACATTCCTTAAAGGATATGTTTGGCAGTACTTATAAGCAATTTTCAGAAGTTTTAGTGACTACTAAGCCTAAGATTTTTCATGAGATTATTGTAACAGTTCCTTTTTCTGGAACAATTAATGGTTCCTACTATGTCACTCTAGATTATGAGACGGCTAGATTGAACCTCCGTCGTCTTATCGGAGACGACTCCTCACGAGAGCTTTTAAGCTCACTTCTTAAAGAATTATTGAATACAATCGTCGGTGAGGCATTTAATGCCTTGCTCGTTGATTACCCAAATTTAACATTTTTAGCGCCTTCTTTGTATCACGCACCTGCTGATTTACCTGAAATAGACACTGCCTTTGTTCTCCTAAAGACAGATGAACATGAAGGCGACATAGGTTTATTTTTTCGTTTAGATACTATGGCAGTTCAGATCACTGACGATTTAAATAAGATCTCATCAGAAAAAGATAAGGTTGATCTTCTTTATGGCCAGTTACTTATGGTCAATGAGCAGCTGAATGACCAGAAAGAAAAATCTAAGGCTCTATTGGCTCAAGCCGAAAATGCATCCAAGATGAAAGCACAGTTTTTAGCCGTTATGTCGCATGAGATGCGGACGCCTTTAAATGCGGTTATAGGTTTTACGGACATCCTTTTAGATGAATCTTTGACCACAGAGCAACGAGGTATGTTGAGCACCGTTAAAAGATCAGGTAATAGCTTATTGTCAATAATAAATGATGTTCTAGACTTAACCAAGATAGAAGCCAATGCAATGGAGGTTGAGTCTATTCCATTTAATTTGGAAGACATAGTTTATGATGCTGTGGAGATGGCAAAAGCAAAGCTTTCAGACTCCTCTCTAGAGTTGAATGTTGATATGGGAGATGTATACCCCATAACAGTTGGAGACCCAACTAAGCTTAGGCAGATACTGACAAATCTTGCTGGTAATGCCGTTAAGTTTACCAATGAAGGAGAAGTCTTAGTTAAAGTTGAAATTATTTCAGAAGATGAAAACTGGCAAAACTTAAGGTTTATAGTCAGGGATACCGGTATAGGTATGACTCCAGAAGAGCAATCAAAAATTTTTGAACCATTTAAGCAGGCTGATTCAAGTACGACAAGAAAGTACGGCGGTACTGGCTTAGGTTTATCTATCTCAAAAGGCATGGTAGAGGTGATGGGAAGCCAACTATCTCTAGCTAGTGAAAAAGGGAAAGGTACTGAGTTTTCATTTAAACTTCATATGAAGAAAGTGAAAGCAGTGGCTCGTAAGGAGTCACAAGTCAGTTTCCGAGGCCTTAAGGCATTGATTATGGATGATAATCAAAATGCGACTCGTATTTTAGAAAGCTTACTTATTGGTAATGTCTCAAGTTCTGTGATAAACGGATAAT
>JAJPOQ010000161.1 GCA_021232515.1 Lentisphaeraceae bacterium | reverse complement strand
ATTAGCTGAAAATATCAATGGGAAAATACAATTACTAAAAGCAAAAGCTAGAGGATTTAACGCATTCAAAAACTATCGAAGGAATATTCTCTTTTATTTTGCCGGACTTAAATTATCCCACGCACTTTCCTGAAGTGCCGTTTTTTAATGAAGTCCTTAAGCGTTATGAAAAAGACTTTAACTTCAGAGTTTTATATAAAAATAACTTAGAATTTGAAACTAATAATGAATCGATTGAAGTTATCTCAACTGAAAGACAGTTGAATATTCTTTCTGGTGATTGGTCTATACAGATTGTTCCGACTGATAAGACTTTAGAAGCAAGTGTAAGTCCTATTTTAAAAACCATTATGCCACTTGGTTTTATCTTAAGTTTTCTTATTGCTTTAAATGTTTATTTGTCTGGTTATGCGTCTCGTAAAGAGAAATTAGTTCGTAAAGCAGGGGAAAAACTTAAAGAGCAAAATCAGGAATTGACTATTGCTAAAGAAAAATCTTTGGAAGCCGCGAAGGCGAAGAGTGAGTTTTTAGCAAATATGAGTCATGAAATAAGAACACCTATGAATGGGATCATTGGGGCAAGTCGTTTAGTTTTGGACACTAAACTGAATGATGAGCAGGCTGATTTATGTGAGACGATAAATGACTCGGCCAAGTCACTATTAGTTATTTTAAATGACATACTCGATATATCTAAAATAGAAGCGGGAAAATTAGAGCTAGAGGTCATTCCAGCAAATCTAGAAGACATGTGTAAGAAGTGCTTAAAACTGATAAGAACAGATGCTGAGGACCGTGGATTAGAATTACGTTTTAGCTTCAATTCAAACATAGGCAATCAGTTCACATGTGATCCGACAAGGTTAAAACAGATTTTAATAAATTTACTAAATAATGCTGTAAAGTTTACTCCAAGTGGATCAGTAGAACTGTCGGTAGATATAACTAAATTAAAGGAAAAAAATAGAGTTCGTTTCAGTGTTAAAGACACAGGTATAGGTTTAACTGAAACAGCAGCTGAAGCAATTTTCACTCCTTTTGAACAAGCAGACTCATCAACAACTAGAAAATATGGAGGCACCGGCTTAGGCTTGTCGATCTGTCAAAAGCTTGTTGGTATGATGGGAGGTGAAATAGCCCTTGATAGTAGGTTTGGTTTAGGTACGGAGTTTTATTTCACACTACCTCTAGAAGAAACGACCGAACAGATCCAAACCATAAGAGATGCTCAAACGGTTGCTCCAGACCTTTCCGATTACTCGATACTTATTTGTGAAGACAACAAAACAAATAGTAAGATTCTGTCCAAGATCTTGAGTAAGTCAAAGTGTGAAATGACCTTCGCTTTTGATGGACAAGAAAGCTTAAACATACTTCGCAAAAATGACTTCGATTTAGTACTTATGGATATGCAGATGCCTTTCTATAGTGGGGTTGAGGTCACGAAGTTGATTAAGCAAGAGAAAACAAACTTCAAAACTCCGGTCATTGCTTTAACTGCGAATGTTATGGATGATGATCGAGCTAAGTGCATGGAGGCAGGGATGGTGGAGTTTTTAACCAAACCAGTCAATCGAAATATTCTCTTTGCAACTCTACATCGTATTCTGGTTGAAGAAGAGCATAAGTCCGTCTAGTGGACTTCAGCGCTTTTGAAACACTCTTACTGGTTCATCAACTAGACTTTGGTCTGTACCTACATCTCTAGGCTCACAAAACCAAACCAGTTTCCCTTCTAGAGTTAATTCGCTGGGGCACTTTGAGGCATCTGGGTGAGTTTCCATGAAACGGTTCAACATCTTTTGTTTTAGCTGTTTTAAGATTTTTCTATTCTCTGGATGTTTAGAGACATCTGTATGTTCATTTGGATCATTTTTTAGGTTATAGAGTCGGTGAGTTAAACCAGAACCTCCTAGCCCTGTTTTGTAGCCTATACCCAAGTCTCGACTGCCAGTTGTGAAGACATACTTCCATTGCTTATCGCAGATCATTGCGAGGTTATCTTCAAGGTACTGAGTAAAGGCGTACTCTTTGAACTCTGCATCGGTATTTGTAAATAGTGACTTAAAACTTTGACCTTGCGCTTCTTTCATATGACCTGCACCAATTAAGTCTGTTATAGTCGGAGCTAAATCTATGTATTCGATCAATGCATCAACTTTTTTACCAGCATTAAAGTTTGACCCCATTTTAAAAATCATTGGTTGATGTATGGCTTCTTCCCACATGGTATGTTTCTCAAAGCGCTTATGTTCATTGAGTAGGTAGCCGTTGTCGCTTACATAAATAATGAGCGTATCTTTTTCCAAACCTTGCTCTTTAAGTCTCTTCATAACAAGGCCAATGTTTTTATCCATATAACTCGTAGAAGTGTAGTAGGAAGCGATGATTCCACGGCGCTGTTCATTTGATAAGTTTCGGTATCTTTTAGGAACCCAACGGTCATCTTCAGAACTCGTTGGAGGAAGAATCATGTCTTGTGCTTTATACTTCCCCGCATACTCAATTGGAAAATAATAAGGGTGATGAGGTTGGTGAAAAGCTAACCATAGGAAGAATGGTTTTTGATGATTTTTTGAAATGAATTCATTGGCTTGATTGGCAAGAAAAGTTCCTTCACTAAACTTGTCCGCCACCGGGTGAGGAAGAACTCTAGAGTTCATCCATTCTGAAATATTTCCACGAGCTTTATCTTTGCTATATGTTTCAATATTTCCTTTGTAACCCGAGTAGTTATTTTCCTTCAAAAACTTGCGATACTGCGCCTTATCGATGATGGTGTCAAAACCGTGTTTCGGAGCACCATTTTTATAGAGGCCAGACCAAGCCCAGTTATTAAAGTGTGACTTTCCGACAAGAGCAGTGCTGTAACCTTTGGTTTTGAGGTACTCGGCGATCGTTTCATTTCCTTCATCTTGAAAAGGAGTAAATAGCAGATTAACACCGGTAGCATGTGGATACTTTCCAGTCAGCATAGATTGCCGCGATGCACTACAGATTGGAGAGTTACAGTAAGTATTTGTGAAGGTTAGTCCTTCGTTTGAAAGCTGATCGATATTTGGGGTTTTAACGATTGTATTTCCATATGCGCCAGTGACTTTCATGGCATGGTCATCAGCAACTATAACTATGACATTTTTAGGTTTTGGTAGTTCAGCCGCTGTGAGATATACAGAGCTAAGAAGAAGTAGTAGAAAAGTTTTCATAAAGCACACACCTAAATTTTATATATAGTTAGATAGAAGTGTGCCTTAAAATCCCACGAAAGGACTATTTTTTAAATTCAGAATAAGCCCAGCATGAGTGGTCAGAGTGATTCGAACCAAGTGGATCGACTAAAAGCTCGATGATCTGCGCATTTTCTGGTAGTTCTAAATCAATTTTCACCGACTTATCTTTGTAATTGATGAGTTCTTCACTTTTGAAGAATGTTTCTCCATCGACAACTACTGAAAATACCATTGACTTAGAATGAGGCGAAGTAGCGATAGTGGTAAACGATTTAGCTCCTTTAGGGATAATGTAGGTCAGTTTTGATTTAGCGTGAGAAAAGATAAAATCGGAGCACTTTTTATCATTGATTGTTGGAGTTCGAGTGCCGCCATTTACAGTAACTTCTCCATAGCTTACAAAAGTTGTTAGAGGGGCAAGGTCGGTCAATTTTAGTTTACTTTGGCTGGCAAGCTTTTCACCAAGAGTCTCTCGGTAGTTTTTAATAAAAGCTTGCTGACGTTTAACATCTTTTATGGAAGCATGAAGTTTACTGAGATTATTAACTTTACTGTGGTTAATTTTAGCGTGATCAAAAGGACCAACATAGTTAGCAACAGGACCGGCGGCATCGAACAAACCTTGAGCAAGTTCATGGTTACCACTTAAGTAATTGTAGTAAGCTTGGTTTAAAAGAATAAATGTTTGTTTAGGGTACTCAGATAAGTATCTCTGTGAACCGCGCTCGAGTAAGTCCAGAGCTTTTTCTTGAAGTACTTTTTTACCTTTAAAGAATTGATCCTTTTTACCTACTACTTTATAGGAAGCTTTGTCGAGAAGTTTAGGTAGTTGTCTAAGTAGAGGCCCTCCTTGCTCAATAAGATCTTCAGCATAGTAAAAGTAGTCATCTATAGTCTGAAACCTTTCAATAAAGTCTAACTTTACGAGAAACGCATCATAGTCATGTGGATCAAGTAAATTCATTTTCTTATGCCATTTGTCAAAGTTTGCTAAGTCTGATTTATTTCTATAAAGGTAAAGTAAGCGAATGCCTATAACTTTTTCAGCCTTAGACTCTTGCCAAGTATCAAGCAGTAAGCTTTCAGCTGGTTCATTTCGTCTTTCATCTAGATCGATCCACCCTTTTAGACTTTTTATTATGAGGTCTGCTTGGGGATGGTTTTCAGAGATGACTGGCGTTAAAACTTTTAGTGATTGGAGTCTCGTTGGGCCAGTACGTTTTCTGAGGTCAGTAAATTGAAAAAGGTTGTGTAAAAGCTCATTGAAAGGAATCCCTTCTTTTATAGCAGGGCCGAGTAGTTTTAAGCACTCTTGTAATTGAGCTTCTGCGAGTCTATTTGCTTCATTTTTATCTTTGATTTCACGAATAGTGAACCACGGTATGATTCGAGAGACACGATACTTAAAGTAAGGGTGGTACTGACTTTCAAGCATTGTTGTTTTTGCTAACTTGTGAAGCTTGGAACGCTCCTCTATTGGAGTTACTGCTCGTGCGTGAAAATAATGAATGAGTGCATCGTCACAACCTAGATCAACCGCTTGTTGACACTTTTTTGCGAGAGCGTCTTTATAATCAATTATGAAGTCATCAACGAGGAATTGCTCTTCCACTAAGGCGAGTATCTCATAAACAAGTTCATCCCATTTTGGATTGTGCTCGCCAAACTCTCTGTAGGCTTCAGTCAAGTTTGTATGGTACCAGTCCGCTCTCTGTTTCAGCTTCCAACGACTCAGAAGTGGATACATGACTTTTTTATTTAGCTGAAGTTTTGCTTCGAGGCTTATATTATCCTGTTTTAAGTACTCGGCGAGATACGGGTAAAACTCACCTGGGATAGTTTTTAAGCGTTGCTTAGCAGCCTTTCGTTCTTTGAAGGTGCCATCGAGTTGTAAAAGAAGTTCATCAACTTGCTCTTTAGTTGATTCAGCAAAAATTGAAGATAGTAGAAGTAAATATGTCAAAAAGTATTTCATATGCCTGCCCTTAAAATTTATATTCTCCCTATACTTATAAAGTATTCAAGGATAGGCATAATTCAATATGTAGAGCTTGAGACTTGCTTAGTTCAAAACCTGCTGGCTAAGGAATAATTAACTGCATTCCAGGAGTTAAAGAGTCCCAATCTATTGTTGAGTTAGCTTTTTGAAATTCACTCCAAGTTACGCCAAAAGCCTTTAGGTAACTAGCTATATGTAAAAAGCTATCATCAGCTGTAACAGTATAAAATGGTGGCTTATTTTTAGTTGTTAAACTTTTCTTTTCGTCATCTATAAAAAGTTGAGTTTTAACACTTGGTGATTGAGGATCGATTTTGTGATAACTCGTAAATTGCTTTTCATCTTCTTGACCGTAGTTGACAAATATGTCTAACTTGGCAATAACAGCGCCAATTATAGATTGGGAAGAGTTTTCTCTTGGGATAATCTTGATGTTATAAGTGCCAGGGATAGCTTTACGGAGTAAATATGTTTCTGGCCCATAGCTGGAAAAGCTTCCTTCTTGGTATCCACCAATAGTTGTGTATTTATTTTTATAAGAGCTTTCTCCAGTAGGCTCGGTGAGGTATAAGTCGAGATCTACGTTGTCGGCATTCCAAGTTAAAATTACTCTCAGGTCTATTTTAGGATCTTGAGTAAAGTTAAATGGAATCTGGTTAATTAAGCCGACTTCTTTCATGGCTAGGCGGTTCATTTCGGTGATGACGGTATTTTTTATATCAAAACGTGGAAAGCTTTGTTCAAGTATCGACTTGAAGGTCAACATGGCAGCGGTTAAGTCTCCTGTTTTCTCCAAACACAATGAGTAGTTCCTTAGTGCTTGTGGTTCATCAGGCCTCTCTTTAAGTAGCCTTTGATGAATGGGTAAAGCTTCAGTAAACTTTTCAAACTTTTCATACAACATCGCCGTAGATCTTAAGTAGGTAGGATTATCAATCACAAGTTCAAGAAGGTTTGAGGCAACTCTGGCAGCTAAGTCCGTCTTACCTTTACTGTGCAGAACTTCGGCGACATCGATATAGAAGTCAGGACTATTTGGAAAGCTTTGTTTCAGTTTTAAGTAATCTTTATATGGCGTTTTGGAGCTTTTAACTGATTCGATGTGCTCAGAGTCAGAAGACCAAGGAGTCACAGTAATCGAGACCTTTGATTCTTTTGCTAGTTTATCTTGGGCAATACTTTTTTCTGAGAATGGGTCTCGCTCATTAGAATCATTTGGGTCCGCTCCACCAGCGCTTTCTTTTATTGAGTCTGTATCTCCTAGACCTCCAACAAGGTCAGCCCTATTATTAGTGGAGACTATTTCTAAAAGCCCTGCATACAAAAAGTCAGGTATAACATATATCTCTCTACTCCAACTGAAACCTTTAGGGTAATTAAAGCTTCTTTGATACCAACGTAAATATTGACGCCAGTTTTGAGTGGCATCTCTTAGATTATCGTTAGTTGTTAGTTTTTTGGGAGGAGATCTTTTTGATATGGCTTTAAGGTATTCCTCTTTCATATTTGGAAGAGAATCGGGAGGCTCAATTCGGTATCGAATATATTGATTAATATTATCAAGAACAATTAATGAAGTGTATGGGGTAACCATATGAAACTTTTTGCCGTGCATCTGTATTTCATATTTCTGATTTTTGATGAGTAACTCTTTTAGTTTTTTATGTGCATAGAACTTACGTAAAAGCTCTCCTGGAATAGCTTTTGACGTCTTGAAGCCTAATTTAGTTAAAATGTTATCGTTGATATTTTTAATAGTGATTACAGCTTCATTGAGTCGGTCAGGATTCATGATACCAGCAAATGATGGAAACCTTTCATCTTGAAAAGAAGAGCGAGGGTGTATATGGACTTGTGAGTTATTGTGATCGTACTTTCGTATGTTTACAGGAGATGAGTAAAGAGCGAAAGCATCTACTTGATTTAGGAGTTTAAGATTAATTATAGCTCCTTGACTATTCATACAACGACGAAAGAAGTTTTGATCAATAGTTGAACTTGAATTGATTGCAAAAATGTTAACTTTGTGAAGTATTTCAGGATTAGCTTCATAACTAAGGTTTGCCATTCCATCGGAAAATATTAGTAGTTCATCTGAACCTTTACTTAAAGACTTTAGTAACTTTGAACTTAAATAAGTACCGCCATCCAAAACTTGGTCTTTTAGATATGTTATGAGTTCTTGGCTGTTCCCGTTGACTATAGAAAAGCTTTTGCTTTCATCGACTTTATTGCGGATGATATGGACTTTGAGATTAACACTTTGATGTTTATCGAGAATTTTCTTTAGGAAATTGAGCTCCTTTTTGATGTCAGCACTTTCCCTTGAGGCAGATGCATCCCAGACTAAAGAGATACTTTTAGGAGCCAATCTACTTTCTTGGACTTTGGGAAGTAGTGTAGCAGCAGCAAAATAAACTTTTTTGTCTTTAGCAATTTCAACCATTTGCCAGTTTTGAGAGTCTGAAGGTACGGTGAATTTTATGTTGTTTGGTTTAACATTTATTAATGATGTGGTTAACTTGTAGCCATATGTCGATTCGATAAACTCAGTTGACTTGAATACTCCTGTGAGGTTCTTTGGTTTCGAGTCATGGTTGATCGACTCAATATTGACAGAGAGTTTTTTCAAGCTTTGTGGTAGCTTTAGTGGAAACTCATAAATAAACTGGTCGTCTTTATACTGGAGCTCTGACAACATAGTTATGCGAATTGTTCTAGAGGCATTCGCAGGGATAGGATAAACTCTTGTTTTAAAATAGTTGCCTTGCACCCACTCCATAAGACCTGGGTCTATTTTTTGTCTTGAGATCTCTTCAAAAACTTGGCGTGCACGAACTTTCTCAACGGCGACAGCATCTCTCAGCTGGCCATTTATATCTAGAGCATAACCAGTAATCGAGGAGTTTTCAGGTAAAGTCATATAGAAGTTACCGATAAGTCTTCTAGGAAACGGATTCGTAAATGTCATAGTTATATTGGTTTCAGCAAGAAAACCGTGTGCTCTAACATCAAAGTTCATTTTGGTTATGGCAAGAGACTCTTGACGGCCGTTTGATTCAGTCATTAAAACTTGAGCTGAAATGTTCATTGATAGAAGACTAAGAAGTAAGATAAAACTTTTCATTTTACTCTCCCTCAGTTTGAAGATTACAGTAAAATAAGAGAAGCTTTATTTTTTTATCTTGAGATTTTTTTTGAAAGATATTCTTACTTTCGCTACTATTTGAGATAAGTAAAATGTCGCCTTTTTTCATTTTTACTCTGGTGTCTAGACTATAGTTCCTAAAAGAAGGGAAACCTTTGTGAGGTAGTTGCTTTTCCCAGCCTAGCATTTCAGAAATATAAGGTCGGAGTTCGATTTCTATTGTATGACCATCTGGGTCAATTTGTGGAGTTATTTCGTAAACCCCACCAATGTCAACTGACTCCCCAATGATGGGCAGTGAGGTTGGCTCCCCTTTAATAGTTTGATTTTCATATTCTTCGGGAATATAAGCTTCAAGTACGTTTCGAGATATAGTTGTATTCCCATTCTGTGTTAAGCCACTGCCGATGTTTGTGATGGAGACTTTAGGAGAGTCGAGAAGTTTTTTAAGTTTTTCTTTGGAGATGAATTGTTGGCCAGGCTTTATCTCAAAATTAGAGATATTAGAGGCTGGTGTTTCCAGTTCTATAAATGAGTAGCGGACTTCATGGTCGTCAACAATACTTTTGCTTGACCTTTGAGTATCGCCAGAACTTTGAGTAACTTTACCAAGAATTTTTTCGACTTTTGAAATTTCACTTGAAGTATTTAGCATATAAATGACAGAGTATTTACTGTCGTAATAAAATGGAGCATTTGGAGGAAATTTCACACCTTGCTCCATGAGAAGGTTTTTGACTGATTCTGACATATTCTTATTATTAAATGAATGTATCAATTGTTTATTTGTTTTATCGCCAGCTGGTTTCAGCATAAGCGTTAAATCATTCTTTTGGAGCAGTGCTAGTTTTGTTTTGAAAGGGTTATCAACAGTTACAAAGTAGACAATACACTTTTCATCTTCAAGGTTTTTAAGTTCATCCGGAGATACTAGGTGCTTCGCAGATTTTAAGAAGTTGCGGTCATATAAGCAACCTATATTCGCAGCTTGGCCATAACCCATAGTCAACCTAGTTTCTATTGTTTGAGCTTTTAAAAGAGGCATCTTCAAATCATACTTAGAGTTGAGCATAGTCCAGCCACATAAGCCATTAATCCCTGGTAGCAAATCTAATGATACAGTATAGCCGTCAGGTTCAACTGTTGGAGTAACTTCAAAGCATACACCGATATTTCTAGGTTCACCGATAGATAGCCCTATGCCTTCAGCTTTTAGGAGCGCCGTGGATTTAAGCTTTCTACCTTTGTCATCGTATTTCAAAGTTTCTGTCTGTGTACCAATCCAGTTAAAATCTTCCGGAAAGTTTAATGAGTAGGTATCTTTTACTATTATACTTTTTCCGGAAACTGTTGGAGCTGAAATGTCAGTGAGAACTGTACATCCTTCTATTTGAGTGATTTCGTCAATCAGTTTAGCAAAGTCTTTGCTAGACATTTTCGACGAGGTGTATTTTTTCGTTGGTGGGAAAAAATCTAATCCATATTGGCGAACTACTTTTACAGGCATAGATAAAGCTGTTAATCGAAGGTTTAGCTTGGGAGTTGTGATTCCTCCTTCTCCTAAAAGTGAATGAAGACTATTGAAAAAGCGGTGAATATTATCAGGAGCATTGAGCTCAAGCTTAAAGATTAAGGCATTACCATTAGTATTAACTAGCAAATCGTTTTCGTTAAAAGTGTAGCCATGAACTTGAACATCTTGTTGAGTGACTATGTAACCAAGAGTTTCACATATTTTCAAGATGTTTCTATTAAGAGCTAGTGCTGTAGTTTCAGTTGCTTTTTTTCTCATACGTGACCACATGATTCTATCTTGCAAAGTGTCTGGTTCATTTTCCCAGAAGAAATGGTTTTTAAAAGGAAATTTTTTGACGTTATCCCAGTGAAGAATAATATCGATGGCAGTGGCACTTAAATCATGTGTGCGTGTTTCTACTTTTTCAGCAATAGCAATAGTAGAAAAGAGCATTGTAAGAAGTATAACTCGTAACATAGAATGGCCCTAATTCTTTAAATTTATAAATTCATTTTTTAAGCGTTTCTTAAGAGGTGAAACTATTATTGTCTTTTAATGAATGATCTTCAACTGAAAAGTTCTATTTCAAGTTCCCGATAGTAAGCTTTTAGCTCTTCACACTTGAGTTCAAAGTAGTTATCTAACCATAAATTGTAGTTTTTGAAGTAGGCTAGTTCTTCTTCGGGTTTTGCTAAGCAGGATATGATGATTTGAGCGGCTTTTATTCCTGAAGCGACTGCAGAGTAGACTCCTTGGCCTGCAGCAGGGTCGATGTTACTTGCTGCATCTCCGGCAAGAAGAGCGCCGTGTAAAGCACTGTTTTCAAAAGAGCGCCATGTCATGTTATGGGCAATGACTTTACCAATAGGAGTGTGATTTTTTAGGACACTTGGAGGTTCTAAGTTTTGTTCGCTCTTTAGACTAAGTTTGGTCCAAGTGATTGTTTCATTTTTGCCTTTTATTAGCCAGTACCAACCTTGTTTTTTGGTATAAAAGGAGAAGTTATTTTGATCAATAAGTGACTTGTTGTCTTCGACAACGCCAGTTGTCACAATCAGATCTGGTGAATGTTTTGTCTCAGTTAATTCTAGACGGCGACCGACAAAGCGATTCATACCTGAGGCATCGATCAAATAATCGCAATTCAATGTTTTATTATTCTCTAAAATGATTGAAGAAATACGGTCTTTTAGTTGGATTAAGTGACGAGCTCTTTGATTGACGATGTTGACTCCTAAGTCTTTGGCTTTGGTGAGTAGGAAGTCATCAAACTTATGTCGGTCGATGTGAAAGCCGAGATCGATAGTTTCAGAGTATTGGGTGAGTGGAGTGAACTTGTCATTTATGGAAACTCCAGAGTATTGGCCGCACTTGGCAACTTCTAAAGCATTTTCAGCAGACAGGAGTTTGAGTAGTTTTTCTATATCGGGATAGAGACTTTGAAGAGGCTTAAAGTCCGTTTTAGTTGTTTTCCTTTCAGGAGATAATAAAGTTACATTTATTCCAGCTTGAGCCGCATAGATAGCAGCAGATGTACCGCAGGGGCCATCGCCAATGATGAGTAGTTGAGACTTTTGCTGTTTATCCATGTATGCTAAAAGGTGACCTGTTGGTTAAGACTTTGAAATTGTAAACAATAAGTGTTGATCGAGCGATACGAGATGTAAAAAAGGGTGCTTTAAATTTATGAAAAAAGTCATATTAAGTTTCTTCACAAGTTTTATTTTGAGTTCTTGTTCTACTACACCAACAGTAGATGAACTGATTGAGCAAGGAAAGTTTGATAAGGCAAGGAAGATAATAGAAGAAAGGTTAGTTGAAGACCCTTTTGATACAGAGAGTGTCGAAAGGCTTATTAGACTTAATAAAATTGATGCGCCAGAACGAATTATTGATAGCATGCGCTGGTATTATTCTACCGAAAGAACTTTAAAAGTTGAAGCTGAGTACGAAAAAGAACATGGTTATGATTACCCATGGATTAAGAGTGAAGGAGTTTTATGGAGATGGTTGCCCCTTAAAGAGTTTCAGCTTTTGAAGCAAAAACTGAAATCAGGGGAGATTACCAAAGAGGAATTCACCAAAAAAACAGATGGGAATATTTCACGAGATATCGACTGGAAAATATTTCACGAATACAGACTGAAGTATTTCCCAGAGGTTCAATAATATTAAGATATAAATGACTTAGGACGTTCTATGAAGCAGAGTATCTTGATTGTTTTTTTGAGTTTAGTATCTTTGATTGTACTGGTTCCTAGGTTTGGAAATGGTTCGTATGTTAACTATATGGTACCATTATTTTTGTCTTTATATATGCTTCTTATACAAAGTAAGGTAAGCTTTAAAACTCGCCTTCTGGTGCCAGTCATAATAACTTTTTCACTTATTTATGTTATTTTTTGTGAAGATTGCTCTTCATTGAACAAATCAATGATTTTGGTGTTTTGGTTGAGTTACATGGCAGCGGCTCTTAAAAACTCTCTAGGTAATACTTAACTAGTTACTCAGGCTTTTGAAGTCCCCAGTCATTTGTTTCGGTTAGACTGACAAAGAAGTTCATAGTACAGTCTAAGATGATTTTATTCTTACCTCCTTTGAGTTTCACAGGGAAACGTCGACCACCAGGGTGACGGCCATCTAAAAACATATTTGTCAGGCCGCTGGTGATCATCTCACCATTTAGCCATATTTCTTTGACGCCACCACCGATGTTTAAGAAGAGGTTCCCTCCCTCTGACTCAAATTCACTAACTGCACGAATCGTATTTTCATAAACTCCACTCATTTCTAGAGCGAACCCTAATTCTTTTGTTTGATACTCATAGTTCATATATGGATTGATAAACTTTGCCGTATGGCCTCTATCTGCTGGCATAGGAAGGCTTATTTGGGGCCATGAAGCATGGTTTAATTCCTGAAAGAGCTTTGCCGTTATGGGACTTGGAGTTTCATACTCCTGCCATTGCCAATTTTTAAGAATTCCTGGAAGAGCTTTTAGACGAAGCTTTAAAGGAACTTTAACGGCAGAGTAGCCAAAGCAGTCGAGAACACTGCGGGCGAGTACTTGGTGACCAGCGTAGGTATAACGTAGACCTTTTGCTTGAGCTAGTTTGTGAGTTTTGTCTTCTTTTAGGTACTTTTTCCAGATAAGGTCAGCACGCGCCAGTGAATAAGAGCGTTGTTGAGCGACTTGAAACAAGATGTAGTTGTAGTTCTCATAGTGCTTAAGAGTCTCAGGAGATGTGTTGACTGGAAAGCCTATATGAATGATGGGTTTGATGTTGTCTTGGTCAAGTTTATCACAGAGGCGAGTGAGTGAAGTTTCGAACCATTCTGGTGAGTGATCGATGTTGTAGGCCGGTCTTACAGAAGCAACAGAGAGAACCGCATGAGTTGGGTTCATTTCTTTTATAAATTGATCATAAGTGTCTAGCTTTTGGTTAAACTTATAAGTCAGCCCAGCGTTTATTATTGTCGGGGCATTTTTCGGATTGAAGTCATAGATAGCTTGATTGACCATATGTAGGTAAGTTTCGTAATCGGTGTTTCTTTCACCGATAAATATAACTCGTGAGTCTGCATTTAATTGTGGTTTATTTTCTCCTGTTGGAGCTATGTATTGAGCAGGTGGAAGCTTTTTCTTTAGAGGTGTGATATTTCCATGAAAGGTATCGACACGACCAGCTTCATTTTTGCCAAATGGAACTATTTCGTCACTGTAGTTTGAGCGGGCAACGACGACTCCATCGAGAACATGGATTTCTGATGTATTATTCTCATCGACCGTAACTTCGAACTCAGTACCAATGTCGACAAAGTTTGAGGCTTCAGTTTCGAGGCGAAAACCCATAGCAGACTTTGGTGCATAGAGTTTAACTTTACCTCGAATGAGGCGAGCGTAGATGTTTGATTTTATGTCTATCTCGACTGGTGCTGTTGCGGTCATTTCGGCACCACTTGCAAAGGTTATTTTTGCCTGACCTTCTAGTAGTTTAATTATGCCAGGAGAAAGCTTAGTTCCTTTATTTTCGGCCCATTTTGCTGTTGAGTCAGCAGAGACCGTGGCGACAACATCAGATGAATTTAGCGAGTTTGTGGTCAAGACAAAGGCTGTGAAAGCTATGGCGAGTATAGCGGCAATAGCAGCCCAAGGAAAGGCTATAGCGGCTTTCTTTTCGTCGGTATCGTTAACAACCGTTTCTTTGAAGTACTGGTTGTCGCGTTTGTTGTCGAGAGCAGCTTCTGCGTAGGACCAGTGTAGGGAGTCATCGACAAAGTTAAAGTTTATGTACTTTACACGAGCTTGTTCGCTGCTAAGGAGTATCTCTTGGAGTTCGTCGACATCTTGATCGGAGAGTTCTTCTTCTGCCATGCGGTCGAGTAGTTTTTCAAGTTTTTTTACATCGTAGTCTGCTTCACTTTGACTCATGGTTTAGCCTCCGAAAGTTTGTCTGTTATGCAACGCTCTAAGACGTGGCGAATGCGCCTTAAAGTTTCAGAAACTGCCTTCGGGGCTTTACCTAACTCGGAGGCTATATCGTTTACACAGCCACCAGGACTATAGCGCTCTGCAACTAACTTTTTACGATCTTCAGGAAGTGCCTGTATGCAGTTTTCTAGTGCATCAAAACGAGATGAAATAAACTCTTTACCTTGGCGAGACTCTTCCGCGAGCATTTCTATAAGTTCAGTCTCAAGCCACTTACGTTGATTCATACGGTACATTTTTTTGCGGAAAGCTTTGACCTGAAAAAGGGCGATAGTGTGGGCCCAAGAGCGAAAGTTTGTTCCAGCTTTAAAGGTGTGTGCTTTGCGCCACATGACATAGTTTACTTCTTGGAGTATGTCTTCAGTATCTTGGCGGTGACCGATCAAAGTATAGATGTAAGTATGTAGTTGTCTTTGTACGCCAGCTATATCAGCCACAAACTCAGCGCTGAGTTCTTTTGGTTCATCTGGAGAATTAGTATTCGTCATAAATGTATAGTCCTCTTCTCTCGTCCCAGATATTTTATTAATTAAATAGCCCTTTGAAAAGGAATCCCACAAGAGTGACTGGAGTTAATTGAATTTTTTTGCTAGATTTATTTTTATGTCTTTTGAATATGTCGAAAATATACAATCTATTGTCGGATGGTTACAAGAATTTAATTTTATGTAAATAATTATAAATTAATTGATTGTGTAATTGTCGATGTAGGTTTCTTATTGTGATGTAAAAATATATTTCGAGATATTTTGGTTATTCAGAATATTTCAGAAAGCGACCGAATTGTAGGAGGGTGGTAGATGATTAGACACACAGTTTCTTTTAAGTTAAAACACGACTCTGGTTCATCTGGTGAGCAGGAGTTTATTCAAGAAGCTTATAAATTGGCTGATATACCAAAAGTAAATAAGTATGAAGTTTTGCGTGAAGTCAGTCCGAAAAATAACTTTGACTTTGGTTTATCTATGGAGTTTGATTCACAAGAAGATTACCAGTTTTACTGCGACCATGAAGTTCATGTGAATTTTGTGGAGAATGTTTGGAAACCAAATGTGGTGGATTTTTTAGAAGTCGATTATACGGCTTTGTAAGGGATGGTGTGCTCAAACTTTTTGAGCACACTCATCTTAAGAGGCTAGTTTTGACAGGATCAAAAGAATGTACAGGATTGGGTTTTAATCAAAGTAATAAATCCATCACTTCTCTTTTACTCTTCCTCATCACGTTCTTCATGTAGATCCCCAAGGGACTTTCTCAAGTAAGCTTTCACTTTGTCATGTCAAAAAAGCTTGAGCTTACTCGATTCTCAATCGGTATTACTTAAAAGAGAAAGAATCAGGAACAGTTGTAGTGAAAACACCTTGATCTGTTTCTACGTAAATCTTTCTTTCGTTCTTTGCATCAACATGAACTTTATGAACAGATGACATGTAGTGATAACCAAGAAGTGGAGAGAGACTTTTTTTGCCTTTCTTGACAGTTCCGTTTGGTAGAGTTGCTTCAAGCAGACCGTTACCATGGTCTTTTACTGAGATCATACGTCCAAGTGCATTCCAAGTTTTTCCGGCATCTGTCGAGACTCTTACATTTAATCCGCCAGTTCCTACAAATAGTACATTTGAGTATTTTGGGTGGATCGTGATGCTTGTGCTGAAGTCACTCCATTGTTTCTTTTCAGGGCCGTCAGGAGCTAGAATTAACTTCCAGTCTTGAGCGCCATTTGTAGTTTTGAAGATTCCACTTTGTCTAGTAATAGCATAGAGAGTATTTGGATTGTTTGGATCCATTTCTAGGTCTTTTATAGCGCGGTACTGTAGTCCGTACTTTGGAAGAGCCATTTTTACTTTTGTTTTAGCTGTTCTTAAATCGAGAATCAATTGACCTTCAGGAAGACCATTATTTGCTGGTGACCATTTTTTACCGCCGTCAGTCGATTTATAAACTCCCCACTCTGTTTTCATGTCAGCGTAGAGGAAACCAGCGTACATAACGTCTGGGTTTTGAGGGTTTATTTCGATAGAGTTTAGAGTGTTGCTAACTCCTCTTGCATCTGGAGGTAGACCATTATTTGCTTGTACTTTCCAGCTTTTACCACCGTCTTTCGAAAGCCATAGTCCGTCGTCAGAACCAACGAAAAGTTTCTTTGAGTCACGAGGATGAACTTGAACAACGATTCCATGTTTGAAACCAGCTTTTCCTTTTTTCTGCCAAGTTGCACCTGCATCTGTAGACCAGCAAAAGTCTGGTGTAAACTCTTGAGCAAGATAAAGAACATCTGGGTTATTTGGATCGGCATTCATACCGTCATTTGTATTGATCATGTAGCCGATTTTAGAATCTAGAAGAGTCCAAGTTTTTCCGGCGTCTGTTGAGCGCCACATACCTTGATTCTCACCACCTTTAGTCGATTTAGCGCCTCTACTTGCAACAAGCATGATGTTTGGCTTCTTTGGGTGTTGGTAAAAAGTAGCATGACTAATTGGCGTATTTTTTTGTGGGCCTAAAAAAGTCCACTTGGCATCTTCAGCCAAAGTTGTCAGAGTAAATAAGAAGCTTAGTAATAAACCAGCGACTATTTTTGTAAGTTCTTTCATTTCATACCTTAGGGTTACATATCACATTTGCACACGACACTAAGTAAGTGTCAATTCCATATATCGAATATTGTCCTGTGATTATGGTAAATATAAAAAAAAATGGAAGTTTGTTATTTTTGGAGTATAGCTCCTGTTCTACCCTTTTGACCTAATTAAAAGGAAAAACAAAATGCGCGCTATGTTAACAATAATCCTAAGTTTATTCATGAGCATTTCTTATGCTGGTGAATACTTTTATGTTTCCTCAACCAAGGCTTCGACTGTAGAAGCTTTTACTCTAGGTGAGGAAGGACTCCTAACTAAAATCCAAGATATAAAGTTTGATTATCCGGTAGGTAACTCAGTTATTTCACCAGATCGTCAGTATGTATACTTAAGTCTTGGAAATAGAAAGAAGTCATTTGTTGCTACTCTAAAAATACAAGCTGATGGAACTCTTGAAAAAGTTGAGCTTGCTAAAACTCCTGCTTTGATTCACGATATAAATATCGATCCGAGTGGCCAGTACTTAGTGGGTTGTCACTTAAGAGAAGGTTCTATTTCAACTTATCAGCTAGAGGCCGGTATATATAAAGGTAAAGTTGTTGAGTTCATCAAAACAGCTCCAAGAGCTCACGGTGCGATGATCAGTAAAGACAGCAAGTTTGCTTACTTTCCACACACAAAACCAAATGCTGTTTTTCAGTATAAGTTCAATGCAGGTAAACTCGCCCCTTTGTCTCCAGCATCAGCTGCAGGACCGGCAAATGACCAGAAGTTTCACGAGCCACGGTATATCGCTTCTCACCCTGCACTAGAAGTGGTTTATACGTCAAATGAAAAAGGCGGTGGTATTTCTAGTTGGGCTGTTGCAAAGGACGGCACTTTAGCTTTGAAACAAACTTTCAAAACTATCTCTAAAGACGCTACTTGGAGAAATATCGCTTCAGACATAAAGTTGTCGCCAAATGCAAAATTGGCTTTTGTTCCAAACAGAGACATAAGCAATGAGAAGTCTCCAGAAGGAAGTGACTGTTTGTCTGTTTTTGGTATAGATGACAACGGAAATATCACTGGTAAAGTTGGCGAGTATCCTCTTGGTAGACACCCTAGAGGTCTACACATCGATAAATCAGGCAAGTATATTTATGCAGTGTCGGCCGATTCTGCGGAGATCCATACTTTTAAGATAGATTATGAAAAGTCTAGCTTAGAGCTTGTTCGTCAACAAAAGACTTTGAAAGGTCCGACTTGGATCATTTCAGTTAGTAAGTAAGTCTTCTCTTTTTAGAAAGTTAGTGCGCTTAAGTTTTCTTGGGCGCATTTTTTTTTGTAATTACTTTGCAGCAGCTAACGCAGCGTCGATTTTTTCTTTTGGAATCCACTCTGCAGCGATCTTGCGAATCCATACTTTTTTCAGGTATTTACCAGTAGCCGCTAAGCCTGCAGATTTGATTTTTACGCCCTTAAATTCCGCTTGCAGTTTTTTGACATCTTCAGCGGAGATAAGTGAATTTCCTAAGTCGAGGCTTTTAAGTTTAGTTTGGCTTAAGAATGATTGGAGGATGTCATAGGACATAAGAGTCTCACCGAAAGAAAGAGAGTCTAGTTTGGGTATCTTTGCTAGGTATTGAAGACTTTCATGGTTTTGTTTCTTCATCCAGTTTGGTCCGAGACGAAGTCCTTTGATTGATTTGCTGTTCATCAAGTGTTTTAGACCTTCGTTACTAGCGTGTATGTGCCATATACCAAGACGCTCAAGCTTTGGTAGTTGTGAAAGTGCCTCTAGACCTTTGTCATCCAATGAGCCGCCAGCAAGATTGATGATAGTTAAGTTTTGTAAATTCTTTAAATGGATGATACCAGCGCCATCGTGGTCTGGGTAAGTTCCAGGTTTAGCACTGAGGTTGTATTTACCGTTGTGCCAAAGAGAAAGGTTTTTCAGTTTTGAAAAAGCAGCGAAGTACTTATACTCGTCATTTGTAAATGCGGCTTTATTTGAGCTAACTGTGGTAACATGACCTTTGGAGTCGAGTTTGACGCTACAGGTAGCTGAACTTTTTGGGCTATTTTTCAGTTTCGAAATACTAACGCCGGTAATTTTTCCCTTGGCATCTTTTTTAACTTTTTCTTCACCAGAAAAACGAGCTGCTATTTTTTGCCAAGCAGCACTTTCCGCAGGATGTGGTAGTTCTACAGCAGGTAAAAATTGACAGAGAATGAGAAGTGTAATTATGAGTTTCATATAGAGGTTTTCCTATTTTGTGGCTTTGGATAAAGTATTTAAAACTGATTTGAGTGTTACTTGGTTGGGTCCCAGTAGATGTTGCCCCAGCCTTTGGTCATGAGCTTGCGGTAGTGAAGTACATCTGCATGAAGGTCTATATAGAGAGTATTTGAACGTTCGACATGGCGAGCTATATCGAGTTTCGGGTTTTCATTATTAATAAGATAACCGGTGGTTTCCCTGTAGTAGTAGTCGGTCATGGCTAGGTGACCAGAGTAAGAGTCCGCCAAGAGAAATGTTTCATTTGGTGTTTTGGTAGTTGCTAGGCTAGCCACTTGAGGGTGACCAGTACCGCCATTTATACTTGGATTATTTGTACCGACCATTTGTTGATTGGCGGCTAAATTCGTGGCTAAAAGGTTATTTTCATTGTTCCAGTCGGGGATTGTCCCATTTGGACAATAGGTCACTTTATAATCAGGCAGATACTCAGGGTACATTCTTTTTACCCAAGAAACTTTGCGGACATCTCTATTTAGAGTTTTGCTCGATGGAGCGTAGTGATTGTTATGAACTGCGTAGGTTGTTATGGCGACGCCTATTTGATTGGCGTTGCTCATACAGACGGCTCTTTGGGCTTCTTGTCTAGCCTGAGCTAGCGAAGGAAGTAGAATAGTTACCAAAATGCCGAGAATGGCAATGACAACAAGCAGTTCGATAAGGGTAAATTTTTTCATTGTTTTCTCACTCAACACAATATAAATATACCGTTTAACAGCCCCCAATGAAAGAATCCCACGCAATGAGAGAAATTTTATTGGTCCGTATAGTGAAAAGTAAAAACGAAGATGGACGAGAAACGCCTAATGAGGGCTCAGGTGTTCTTCTTGGTTGTGTTGTTCTAGGAGCTCTATGTCGCGTTGATTCTCACTTAAACTTTTATTCCAAGTTCGAGAGCCCAAGATAAGCATTGGGATAAATACTGGTAAGAGACTTAAAAGTTGCCACTTATTTTGCAAAATGCTTTGGAGTTCAGGAGAGTTATAAGTCGCCCAAGCTGCACTGCCTAAACAAAGTGTTAAAAGGGGCAGGATTAACTTCCAGTAAGCAGTATCTGGAAAGTTCCATGGAGTGAACTTGAGGATATATAGAAGACAAGTGCCGTATAATACAAAGCTAATTATTGCTAAAGAGTATTCGCCGTGAAAAAGGTGAGAGATTGATAATAGTACTAACCAAAGTGTGCTGCCGACCCAGCCTAAAGTCCATCCAGCTTTCATGCCTTTATAGTCTTCATCCATAATCCATAGTCCCTTAGATTGTTAAGATATTATTAACAATTTATCGAAGTACTTCAATATTGGGTTAATAAAATGAACTTACTTAATGGGATTCCAAAACTTACTATTATAGTTTGTCTTGGTGGCTGCTTTTGTATAGTGCATAGGTGATGCACTTAAATCAAAGTATAAGATATTTACTTTCTGATTGTGTCTGCAGATTTTTGAGTTGTTGCCGAACAGCTGATTATTATTTGTATTAAAAAACCAAGTATCGACAATCGGCTTACCGTCGGATGAGTCAGCTAGCATAAGTGTCTCAGAAGGAGTCTTGACTTGCGATAGGCGACAAACAGGATTGTAGCGAGCTGCATTTGGATTATTTTTTCTCATATGGTCACTACCAACCATGCGAGAAGACATACCTATATTACTGTTTGAAGACCACTTAAGAGAAGGGCCAGTTGGGCACTTAAAGGCGTCAGAACGACCAGCCTTTTCACTTTCTGCTAGATAGTTAGGAACTAGCTTTTGGTGCCAACGTGTTCTGGAGCCGCTAAACATCTCATGAAGTGGAGGGTAGTGATTGTTGTCTTTACCGTACATCGTTACGCCGATACTTATTTGCTTCATATTACTGACACAAACAGCTCTTTCAGCTTCCGCTCTAGCTGCACTTAGGGAAGGGAGTAAGAGAGTCATCAATATGCCAAGTATGGCGATGATCACCAACAGTTCTACAAGGGTAAATTTTTTCATACAGCCTCTCACATGGTATTTATTATGTTAAATAGCCACGTCAGAAGAGATCCCATAGGAAGTTAAAGTTTTTATCGTGCCAGTCAGTTGGTGTATTACACCACTAAATTCGGCCATTGTGGTTGAATGCACCTGTAGGAATCATAAAAAACCTTTATGAAATAATATTAAAAATATTTATAAGTATTTAATAATTAAGTATTTGTTCATAAGATTAAGAGGGCAGTGTTACGATACTTGCTATATATAATGACAAAGACACACAACGAAAGATTAGGAGAGAGTTTATGGCAGTAGTTATTTTCGGCATCGTAGTATTAATAATAATAGTCGCAATGGGCATATTTACAGTCAGTCAACAAACTGCAAAGATAGTTGAGCGCTTTGGTAAATTTAATAGAATCGCAACTTCCGGATTGAACATCCGCATACCATTTGTTGATCGTGTCGCCACGACAATGAACCTCAGAATCCAACAACTAGATATAGATGTTGAGACTAAGACAAAAGACAATGTTTTCGTAAAGACTATTGTTTCCATCCAGTACCAAGTTATGCCTGCTAAAATTCATGAGGCATACTACAAACTGAATAATCCAACCGGGCAGATTACCTCATATGTATTCGACGTTGTTCGAGCACGTATTCCAAATCTTGTATTAGATGATGTATTTGAAAAGAAGTCTGAATTAGCAGTTGCTGTTCGTCAAGAATTGAGTGACGCTATGAGTGACTTGGGCTATGAGATTGTTAAAACTCTGGTGACAGACATCGAACCAGATGCAGAGGTAAAACGTTCAATGAACTCAATCAATGCGGCTCGACGTGACCGTGAAGCTATGCAGGAAAAAGCAGAAGCTGATCGTATTGTCATTGTCAAACGCGCTGAGGCTGAGGCGGAAAGTAAAAAACTTCAAGGGCAGGGTATTGCAGATCAACGTCTTGCTATCATGAAGGGACTAAAAGACTCTGTTGAAGAGTTCATTGAAGCTGTACCAGGGGCTGATGCACAGAGTGTCATCGACCTCATAAATGTTACGAACTACCTGGATGTTTTGAAGGACATAGGCAAAACGTCAAACACGATCATGCTACCGCATAATCCAAAGGGAATTCACGACATAGAAAGTAGTGTTCGAGACGCCATGCTTTCAGCAGGTGCAGTAGAGGGACAAGCAGTCTAGGTTGGAGGAAAGGGAACTTCTCTAAGGTTTCATGGGAGCGAAATGTTAGAGAAGGTTTAAGGGCAAATGGGAGAAGCAGCCTTTTGGGAAAGGCTGAAGGGAAAATGTAAGTTTTGGGGAAAGCTTACAAAGGGCAAGGGCTAATAAAGGGAAGGGCAAACAGTCTTAGTTTTTGAGGGAATATGGGAAGAGGTTAAGACTGTAAAATGGGTGAAAAAGGGAAGGGTTTTATGAGTTCAAGAGCTTGGTTATCTGGGGAGATACCAACTCTACTCAACTTCTACAGAGGAGAGGGCTAATGATGAAAAATAGAAAACTTAAATTAGAGCTTATGA
Source organism: Lentisphaeraceae bacterium (assembly GCA_021232515.1). Taxonomy (GTDB): domain Bacteria; phylum Verrucomicrobiota; class Lentisphaeria; order Lentisphaerales; family Lentisphaeraceae; genus JAKVBD01. The sequence goes on along the minus strand of JAJPOQ010000161.1, from coordinate 3,053 downwards.
AGTTGTTCTTGAGAAAAGATTTCTTAGAACTAAAAGACAAAAAGGCTGCTTTAAAAGCGTGCTTTTTAGATGATCTCAAATGGGCAATAAGTTATCTTTTTCTCATGTTAACCTCTGTAATTTTAATCTTACTTTTCCGTTAATAGATCTCAAGGGAGAGTGACCTGCAATAAGGGAAATACTTGTTGGTCATGATCGCGCAAGGAGGCCTCTGGAAACAGAGGATTGGAGGAAGTGGGTCGCTTTGGCGGCCCATTTTTATTTTGTGAGTAGTACATGCTTCTTGAGAAAATTAAGAGTTTGTACTAGGTTTAGCAAAATTTCAGGAAAAGTATGTATCGTATAGTTCTATGTTTATTCTTATCTTCTTTGACTATGTTTGGGCAAGAAGAGGTCGCGAAAAAAGGTGAAGGCTGGAAAGCTTGGTTGCACCTTTCAGAAACTATTTTATCCAACAAAGAAAAAGAGTCTATTGCTTTATGCAGTGGCCGTATGAAAGAAGGCTTTAGTCGTTTTGGTATGGCGAATATCGTCGAAGAAGTTCGACAAATGAAGCCTAAGTTTATTCGAGAGTTGATCAATAAAGACAAAGATTCTCTTTACCTTATCGCGGATATTCAAGTGAGGATCACAGCACTCATTTTTAAAAAGAAGAACGACATATGGCTCTTTGACGATCAAACTCCTGGTGACTTTAAGTCTGCTGCCGAAGCAGAGAGTTGGGGTGAGCTAAATATGTTGAGTAGTTCATTGAGAGAAGTGGCTTATATAGTTTCGAATTTTGCCGCTAATAACCCTGGTGAGCCATTACCAGAACCCAAACGTGTGGGACTTGGCAAAGAGCAACTAACCTTTGAGAATCCGGAAACAGAAAAAAGTGAGCTTTTTCTAGTGGTTCGAGGAGTCAAGTTTGAAACCAGTCCAGCTTATCTTTTAGCAGTAACTCCTAAGCCTATTTTTGGGAAGTACTATGCCGTGTTTGAAGATGGTAGTATCAAAAACATTGAAGAGAAGTTTTTTTCTTCGCACCAAGGACTTTTTGGTATATACAAAGAACAAAGAGGAAGCTATTCCGAGAAGGAGTTAGACTTACTGAATTCACTTCTAACTCAGTTGGGCGATGGCTCTTTTAAAGTCAGAAAAAAAGCAAAAAAAGAGTTTATCAAACTTGGTCAATTTGTCGTACCATTCTTAAATAGCCACGCAGGCCATAAAGACTTAGAAGTAAAGCTAACAGTAAAAGAGCTGATGAAAACCATAAAAGAGACATCGGTTCCAGTTAGACCAAGCTTATAGGCTTTGTTAACCACGAAGTTTAGATAAAATTTCTCTTCTTTTCTCCGTGGTTTCTATAAACTATCCTTTCCCCAAAGCTTCTCCATAAGTATCTAGTGCTCTTTGGCGGCCTTCTTTATGATCAATCATTGGTTGTGGGTACTTGAGAGTCCCATACTCGGGAACCCATTTCTTGATATACTCAAGATTCTTATCAAACTTCTTCATTTGTGACTCCGGATTAAAAACCCTGAAGTAAGGAGCTGCATCGCATCCGCAACCAGCGGCCCATTGCCAGTTTCCGACATTTGCCGAGAGGTCGTAGTCCAGTAGCTTCTTGGCAAAGTAACGTTCGCCCCAACGCCAATCGATCAGTAAGTGTTTAACTAAAAATGAAGCGACAACCATGCGAACTCGATTATGCATAAAACCAGTAGCGTTTAGCTCTCTCATGCCGGCATCCACCATGGGGTAACCAGTTTGCCCAAAGCACCACTTTTTGAAATCTTCTTCATCGTGTCGCCATGGAACAGCAGTGTATTTTTCTTTAAATTCGCGCTTTTCACTTTCAGGAAAATGATACAGAATCATCATAAAAAATTCACGCCAAATAAGTTCGCTTAACCAAGTCTGATTCGTTTCTTGGGCTTTTCTCACCAATGCTCTCGGGCTAACAGTTCCAAACCTTAGGTGAATACTGAGGCGACTAGTGCTGTCTAAGGCTGGGAAGTCACGAGTTTCATCATAGTCTTTAAGTTTTTTGAAATTTATATTCTGGTTTGGAATATCTAAGTCTGTTTTTTCAAACCCAAGTCTTTCAAGTGTATATGGTTTTGGTAAATCTTCTTTCCACATTTTTTCTAGTAGCTTTTCAGATTCATAAGCTTTGGAGTGTTCTGGAGTATAGTTTTCCAACCAACGCTTTTTGTAGGGAGTGAAAACAGTGTACGGGCGACCATCTGCTTTCAGTATGTCTTCTTCTTCAAAAATGACTTGGTCTTTGAACGTTTCAAAACGTGCACCCATAGAGTTGGCTAGTTCATCTATTTCCCAATCTCTTTTGGTCGCAGCGGATTCATAGTCAGAGTTGCAATATATTGCCTCTATATCATACATTTTTATGATTTTCTGCCAATATGCTTTCACGTCTCCATGAACGACAAGAATTCCAGCATGGCCCATTTCTCGAAGTCTGGAATCCATTTCATTTAGGGTCTGGTGTATGAAATCGACTCTTCGATCTTTCTTATCAGTCAGTTGATCGAGGATTTTTGGGTCGAATATAAATACAGGTAAGACTTCATCATAGTCTTTTAAGACTTGATAAAGTCCATGGTTATCTTCAAGTCTTAAGTCTCGTCGAAACCAAAAGGCGGCTTTTTTCATTCAAAATATTCCATTTCATTATTGAAAATAATATATGAAGACTTTTGACGAGTTTAAGTGTATAGAACAGATATTTGGATAGGATCTACAGAAGTGAGGTCAGGTAAGTAGCTTGGATATGTGTAAACCACGAATTGAGGAAGAACAAAAAGAGTTGTTTTAGACAGGATGAACAAGATCTACAGATGTTTAAAACAGCCACAAAAGTAACTTTTTTAGTCCTGTAAAATCTTGTAAACCCTGTCCAATATTATTTAAGGCTTGCTGATTATTGCATAAATATTTAATTAAAAGTTACTTATGATTATTTTGTGCTATATTAGGTGCAGCGAAAATTTCTAATAACCTTTAATAGCTTTGCATCTAATGTACAAAAAAAGTCTTTCATCTCA